>JAUYOL010000003.1 GCA_030695905.1 Candidatus Omnitrophota bacterium
AGTTCCCGGGGCACGCGTTCTTTGACATACGCGAGAAGTCTAACATTATCGAGATAAAATACTAAACTTTACGAAACTACAGGAGGTTCGTTACGCAAGAGGTGTCTCTATTCTAATCTACCTCGACTGGGAAATTGGACACACGCTTACCCTGGAACGCACTTTATAGAAGCATTTTGATACCCAGTTCTTTATCGCGGGCAGCTCCATAAAGCTGCTCCACACAAGGCCCGATCTATAATTCTCTATCATTACGGCGCATATGCCAACATCTATCCCTAAATACTCTTCTGCCCACCAGCCTTTGTCTGTGTTAAACGCGTCCTTGAATCCATATTTTCCATACAAAAAGTTATGGTTCGTATATAGATTTTTAAGCCCGCCCAGAGAAGCTATTGGGTCAAAAACAATGGAACCGGCCATGCCGTATGGCGGTATTGTGCCATCATTTAATGCGGCTCCCGGCTTAGCGCCGTACCCTTTGTATCCGTCGGGGCCAAGACAAGCGCTTAGGCCCCATGAATTTTCTGAATAACTTTTATGAGAGGCGGCGTTGTCGAAGCAAAATTGCCTGTTTGCCTTAACCGCATTGACTGAATTATTATAGTAATTTATATCGCCGTCGAATATCTGTCGAAAATCTATCCAGGCATGAGAGTACTGATATGTGAATATACTGCCCGTGGAACAATATACTATACTGTAATCGCCATAAGAATCTACGGGCCTGGCCCATTCAAACCAGCACTCCGCCGGAATAGGATGCGTGGGAGAGCCTATTGCCAGCGCGTACAATATCATTGCCTCGCTGTAAGAATCCCAGTAGTACCATAGGAAGCCTTCTTCCGGCTTCCATCCCATGCATAAAACTTTCTTGCCGTTGAGCATCCAGGGCCATTCAACGCGCTCATAAAGTTCTCTCGCCACATCCTCTATCTCCGTCCCTTTAAAGTACTCCCCCGCAAAAAGCGCTCCGGCCAAAAACAAAGCTGTGTCAATGGACGAGACTTCGGAATTCCACGCGCGTTGGGCCGTCCTCATGTCCAAAAAGTGATAAAAAAAACCTTTTTCATTCGGCACCGTATCGCGAAACGTTTTCAGGGTCTTGAGGACGATGTCATACGCGTCTTTTTTTACTATCCAGCCGCGCGATTCGCCTATACATATAGCTGTCAGCCCGAAACCGACGCTGGCGACACTCGCGGGAGAACCCGGACGTGAGGAATCTTTTATAAGGCCGTTAGCGGGATTATTTTCGCGGACAAAATATAGGATGCTGTCATATTCGAGCTTATCGAGGAATTCCTCGTCGGGAGAAGCAAAAGAAGGCACGGCGGAAAGAATAAAGCCGGCAAACAGAATCGTCATTGCGAGGAGGCCTTTAGGGCGACGAAGCAATCTCATACTTTATATTTAGAAAGTATCTTATCGATCTGCGGATCGTGGTTTAATTTTTTTACCTCTCCTATATCTTTTCGCAGTGACTCAACCATATCCTCTAATGACGCGGCGGTATCTTTCAACTCATCTGTCTTTCTGATATTAAAATTGACGCTCAAATCTCCGTTGCGAATCGCTTCGGCGGATTTCTGGAACCTGTATATCGGACCCGCTATCCTGTGCGAAATGAATATCCCTCCGATAAATATTATTACGGCAAGTATCGCTATCTTCGGCACAAGCGACCTGTTCACCGAATTCAAAGCCCTGTGAAGAGTGTCCTGTTCCTGCGCGCTCAATAGCTCCGCTTCCCTGAAGATCTTCTCGAGCCTGAAATCGCCTTTACTATATCGCGCTTCTTCATAACCTGCTATACGCCTTGCCGTCTCAAGATTTTCCGACACTTTAAATTTGGAAAAGTTCTCTATTATAGACGACCACATACCGACGTAAAGCCCGACGCCGCTGACAAGCATGACCGTTAATATCACCCCAACTATCGCCAGGGTATATTTAAGCTGAAAACCCCTCTTTATCAAGTAATGTCTTCTTCTGTGCGGCATTTTCTCCCCCCTCCGTTGATGAAATTATACCATAAAACCCACCGGGAGGGTACATTTTGTACCCTCCCGGTGGGTAAAATAGGTAAAACGGTTTTCTGTTTACTAGTCTTGATTAAATCCAATTCTACGCCTTGTTCCGTAAATGCATACGGGAGATATCTTTCACCTCCCCAACTTGAGGTCGCAATTTGCGACCTCAAGACATTAAACTCTTGCGTGGATAATTCAAACATAAAATCTTTCTCTCAATAATCCCATCCGGAATCAGTGCTTTCATATTATTCCTTTCATTCTGTAGCTGACTATACACACGAGCAGCCCCGCTGCCCTATACTATATAAGACGTAAAAAGTGCCAAAATTGTTGCAAACTATTTTAAAAAAGTTTAAAAGAAAGTTAGAATTAAGCAATAAGGCATGGTAGGAAATGTAGGTAGCAAAATATGTACGATACACCGTAAATTTATACCATAAAACCCACCGGGAGGGTACATTTTGTACCCTCCCGGTGGGTAAAATAGGTAAAACGGTTTTCTGTTTACAGCGCTCGGGCAACCGCCTGGGCCGCTCTGTTGATCTCGGCTACCTCTGACATATTTACAGGAGCCGCTTTCGGTATAATACGCAGTAACCCTACTATGTTATTTAGCAATTGATCTATATCTTCTTTGACAAACGGCTGGTTCGGCCCTTTGGAGGCTATCCTGTTCAAACAAGCCAGAATATCCTCGTCGCTCTGGCCGTATGCCATTCTCAGAATAAAGTCATATAACCCTATGACAGGGACCGGCAGCATCTCGGTATCGGATACTTTGTTTTGTATCTGAAGGACTTTTCCTAAATTTGCAAGTTCTGGCCTGCCTGTCAACTCCTTTACTGTGTCGTCGCCGGCTACCGTCGCGATGAAGATGTCTTTTATGTTAATGTTGCGCTCTTTCGCTATCGAGGCGGCCACTTCCTGTATCTTTGCGGCCAGGTTACTGCCGCTGGCCCTTACTTCGATAAAAGTATCATCGAGATACCTGTTGACTGTTTCTTCAACGACACGCGCAGTAGTATTGGAAGCGGCATCCAGACTCGTATCATGGCCCACCAGGACTATTTTCTTTGTCATTTCAGGCGCGGATACAGCGGATAGAGTGGAGCTTAATCCGGCTGCCTGTTTCATGATGCTTTCCATCGTTTCAGGGGTAAGCTCCTGCGCGGTCTGCGCCCTGGAAATAGCATCCGTAACCACCTGCTTGAGTCCGGCATTCATAAACGCCTGCTCAGTTTCAGTAAGTCCTTCGAGCGATGCTGGAGTTTCTGCCTTCGGAATGTCAGCTTGTCCATCCTCGGGTTTCGCAGACCCGACTTGAGGCTTACGAAACTCCTGAGCTTTATTTATCTCTACTTGTTTACCAAGTTCTTCTATAAACGCATTATAGAAAGCCTTTATTATGGCCTCCACATTTTCTGTTTTATCATTAAATTCCAACAAAATAGTTGGTGATACTTGTGCCATACGCATGATATTAGGTATTGTCATAGCGTCATTGGTCTGATGTATTGTGGCTCCGTTAATCCCTTCGTACAGTCTCTTATCTTTGACCATCAATTCAATATCATTGAACTTCTGGTCATTGATATCAGCAGGCCCTAACTTCCTGGCGTTGAAGAATATATTTAACGTCCTGTTTGCCAGTAAAGGTTTCTCGGGATTATCTGAGTAGGCTAAATTTGCCTCCAATCCCTTATGTGACCATATCGGAAATAGCGCTGTCTGTATAATCCAACCAGCTTTAGCCCCTAAATCAGACGCGTATGCGTCGTTCCTTAATTCCGATACCAGATCCAGAAGGTCTTCCCGTCCGGTAAATAGATTCAATCTATTACGTCCGTTAAGCAATCCTTTTTGCACAAGTTCCGCGGCCAGTTCTCTGCCTTTTTCGGCGGCATTGGCCTGTGTCATAACTAGTTGGTTGCCTTCAGAGCCAATCTTGCTTTCCGCGGGGCTGCCATAACTCAATAGAACCTCGCCTTTCCTGCCCGCGATAGCATCTTTGTCATAAGCGGCTTGAGCCTCTTTCCACTTAGCTACTCTTTGTGCCGTATATTCGCGTACCAGTTTCACGTTAGGGTTGGAATTAGCGTCTACTCTTAAGAGAGTGGTAAATACAGTGACCATGTCCGTCCAAAGTATATCGAATGCGGCCTGCTGAGTCGGACTGATCCCGCCTTTAAATCCTTCGGATACAGCTTTTTGGCTGTCGACGGTAAATACCATAAGCGGCATCTTGTTTTTAAGCGCATCGACCCTTGCAAGGTGCTTTTCGTACCCTGGTGCCGATTTATCGAGTATTATCATCCCTATGCTAATTTTTCCTGCAGGACTATTAGCGAGATTCTGCAACACGTATTCAGGTTCCTTTGTAAGATCGTGGGCACCCATAGATATAACATCTTCCTTGTTGGACCCTTCCATTATGTACTGTTCCCACTCGGTCCCGACAAGCCTTAACGATTCCGTATTCGTTATAAAAGCTATGTGTTCGGTACCTAATAACCTCATCGCGCCCTGCAGAAACCTCCCGGTGCTTACAGGCAAGCTATTTTCAGGAGCGCCGAAGTCATTCGCCGTATCGAACTGATGATGGAGTGCTGCAAACTTCGTAGAATCCATCGAAGGTAAAAACATGCCTGCAACGGTCTGTGCCGTATAATATATAGTGGTCTTGCGGTGCATATTGCGCCCACCTATATCCGGACTCATTCCGATAACGAGCGGCTGATATCCTCCGCGCCTGGCAGCTTCCATAGTTATGGCCTTTACCGCCCCGCCATTCGCAAGAGCTATCCTTTTATTAAATCCAAGGTCGACTGAACGGATACCGATTTCAACGCCTTCCCATGTGCCGCCCGAGCGCGAGATGTCTATAAATAAGGAATTGGCAGGCTTAAGCTTCCCTTCGGAAACGAGTCTGGCAAATTCGCGGGCCGTTGTTACATGATACCACGTAGGAGCACCGGCCGGTTTATTGGCATTATACATATTAGCGAGCGACCACATAAACTGGTCGTTAGCACCTATACCGTTGGTAAGGATTGCTTCCAATGGCTCTTTTTCATTGAATCTATCTCTTACAAAAGAGCGTATCGCTTCATACCACTCTTTCATGAAATAGTCATTAAAGAACTGCTCTATAGTCTGCTTAGTTCCCGTTCCGCGGTAGTTATATCCGCCACGCGCCATGTCGGCGCCCATCACGGCCTGATATCCCTTAAGGGCCTCGAGCATTGCCGCGCTTACTGACACATTGGCGGGCACGTTGAAAACCACCTCTACGCCATTCTCCTGATAAAATCCGGCGGCTTGCGGTATCGAAATATCCTTAGCTGCCAGCGCAACTGTCGCGCCGGAAGTAGCTGCCTTGGACGCGCGTGCCGATTTCCATGTTGCCATCAGTGTCGGGAATATGTTCTCATCTAGTAGGCGCGCAACTATAGAATCCGACGCCTTACCTGCCGATAATGTTGTAATAAATTTGCCCACATCGACGGAATTCATAATGATACGCTCAATTCTCAAAGTAGTAAGATCTACCATCGCCGGATTGTCTGAAGAAGCGATCTGTAATTTCACAAATTCATTTAACTTTGTAGCGGCAAAGAAATCATTGGTGAGTTCATATGTTACTTTTTTCTCATCAACTATGGTGGCCATACCCGCCTTAACCATATTTTCCAGTGCCTTGTCTTTCTTTATACCTACAGATTCCGCAAAGTCATTTAACAGCATAACTTTGTTAATGCTTGCTGCGATGGCGCCTTGAACAATATTAGCTCCTATTTCTAGCGCCTTCGTTGTGCTTGCGACATCTACGTCTATACTATTTATTGCAGCGCCTTGCTTTTCAGTGCCTGCGTTCTCTTCTTTCTGAATAGCCTCGAGCCGCGCAATCTCTTTATCAAGGTTAGACACATCAACGCCCTTAGCTGTTTCTTGGCGTAAACGCTCCGTTATTTCTTTCATAATGCTTATTAAGCCTGCCCAGTTCGGTCCTTCAAATATAGTGGTAAGTTCTTCGCCTGTGTTCGACCATCGTACTAAAGCAGCGCTCCCATCGGCCAGCTGTACCTTAAATCCAGAAACCGTAATACGCCCATCTTCTTTTGGCTGTACATCATAGTCGTCTTCTTTATGACCCTTTTTAAGCGGTCCCATCATCATCGACCGCGCACGGTCTTTATAATAATCAAACATCCAATTGCCAACATCTGTAGCAACGGCTATCTTCACGCTGTTTGGCACCTTAACCCGCACCTCATTACTGCTGTATGCAACAGAGAAATTGGCAAATAGATTTGTAAGCAATGGTTCCTTCTCCGGGTTTTTCATTTCGCGCGTTGTTATGCTTTCACGTATACTCAACAATGTTATAAATCCGGCTATAGCACAATCGCACACTCTATTTGGATATCTTGCCGATATATGAAAGAAGTTATGCCCCGACGCCTCGGCAGTAAAGTAAGTGGCCTTGAGTCCGGCAAACTTTTCCATAAAATCCGCGTTATTTTTTAATTCAGGCTTTGAAGCGATAAATTCATCCAGTTCCGCTATCCTATTATTCATAAAACCTAACTGCGGTGGATAACCGGTGGTTATAAACCATCCTTCAACGATATTCTTGTTATGAATATTGGCTCTGTACTGCAATTCTTTATTTACCTTATCTATTAAAGCAAGGAGTTTGCTATTAGCCCTTACATCACAAACAACTTTGATGGGGCCAAAACCGGCCTTGGCAAGCGCTATCATGGCTTCCTGGTTGCTTTCACTGAGCAAGAACCTCTGATAATAAGGAAGAGTCATCTCAAACGCGGGAACACCATACCCGTCTTCTAATATACCTGTAATCCTGTCTGTATCTCCATCAAAAACAGCTCCGATTGCTTTTGGCATGCCTTCCGTAAGATTAGAATTAATAAGTTTTACCAGCTCCTGAGCATCTTTTAATGCTTCCGGTTTGGAAGGATCCCAAATGCCTCTACTCATATTACCGTCTGGTCTGGCATTAAGCAGTACCGCTATTTTACGGCTACCCGGTTTGCCGGTTTGCCACAGCCTGTTGATTTCAGAGATAAGATCTCCCTTCGCGACTATATCCATATTTATTATTTGAAAACCGCGCTTTGTCAATAACCCCTGCTCGCCTGTTTTAAGATTATCCATAAGGACCGCTCCGGCCGCGCCGGCCCTGGAATCTATTACTACAATTTCATCTTTAGTAAGAGCCGGCAGAGTCTTGTCAAGCATTTCGATAACTGCTTTTGCCAGTCCGCCTATCTCTTTTATATTGATAGTTTTAGCCTTCTCTCTTAATCCTGTCTGGCGCACACCTTTTGCCTTATTTTTCCAATACAAGCTTTCAAGTCGTTCGGCATAAAGAGGCTCTAATATTTTGCGCCCTGTCTGATCATTTTTACCAAGGTAGGCCTTTATCTTTAAACCATTCTTCTGAGGAACTCCATGACTTCCGGAAACCTGAACCACGAGACTATAATTTCCCTCATTTTCGGTAGAGAGCAGATTGTGGCCGCCTGTTGTAATAAAATCTGGCGCGTATTCAGCGCTAACGCCCACCGATGCAGCTCCTAATGTCAGCATATATCTTAGAATGGGTGTGTGAACCCTGATATCTCCGGTAACCAGAATCTTGTCTCCTGCCTTGGCATAATAGGTTCCCAAAAGTTTTCCTATTACATACACATTAATAGGCGTGAGATCTACTTTGCCGCCGGTAATGGGCTGCGCGTTTCCTCTAACATCATATCCTTTGCCGAAACCAAATAAGTCTTCGGGGATATTTTTTAACCCTTCTGTCACGAACTGCTCAAAATACGTTGCAAGCTTTTCTTTCGGCAGGGCAACTATCGCGTTATACGCATCAACATCGCCGTTCACGGCTGCTTGAAGAACAATATCCATATCAGCTTTATCCATATTAGTCCCGATATTCTTTATCGACCTTTCTAAAATTGCTTTTCTGACATTTGTTGACGGCGCTTCTCTTTCGATCTCGGATTCCGACAATAATTTAACCGATGGATCATGACGATTAGCATATTCATTATCTATATGAGCCTTTTCGTGTGTGGCGCCTTCTAATATTATATCTGCACCATTGGGTAAATCAAACAGATATTTAAAATCTTCTTCATCTATATATGTGGCTCTTCTGGAAATACCACAATGGAATATGAGATCTCCGGCAACACCAGCTCTCTTGAGCTCCTCTTTCAAGCCGCGTATCACTACGAAAGTAATGCGAAGGTCATTAAGGCGCTCCTGTAAAGCCTTCAATTTATAGTCGTATCTATTAACATACATTAGATTGACTTGTACATCTTCTTTCGGATGATGGGTCCCAGTGTACACATAAGAAATGGCATAATGATTTTTGTCTCTCATCAATCGCGAGATTACAGCATTGACACTCTTCTCATTCCATAAAATACGTAGTCTGTCCTCAGTTTTAGCGTCAGTCTCGATTTGGCGGCCAATTCTCGCCCCGTGTTCCGCTGCTGTGAGCTCGCCACCCTTCATACGTATCGCGCCGACGCTGCCATCCTTTTGCTTGGGTGCGTATTGCGGCGCTATTCTACTTAAAACATCCATCAACTGCTCTCTTACACTTTCATCTCTAAGTATACTGTACCCTGCTTTTAAAGCATACCCCTGTCTCAAAGAATTTGAATCACGCAAATGCTGGAAAAAATCATATACTGTAGGATGGTTAGAAAAATATGAGTCCCTTTCATCGGGACCAACAGGGCCTTCACCATTATCGTCATATAATGTGACTGCTATAACATCCAGTAAAATAAGCTTTTGTAGTCTTTCTGACTTCATGAATTCTGCAAAAACACCATACGCGGCTTCTTGGCCAAGACTTTCCCTTAGCGTTATTGCCAGGCCGTTAAAAAAAGCTTCGCTGGCCTCCCAATTAAACCCTGTCTTATCTTTCATTACGCCAAATTCGAACACTCCATCGTCTATTAAACGGAATCTCTGGACGCACTCATCTGGATTTTTAATGATAAACGCAACTAAATCGCCCAGCGTAAATTTTTTAGCCTTATGATCTTTTGCTAAAATTTTTATAGCATCCGCAGTAACTGGGTCAAACCAAGACGATATATGAACTGCGGTTCCATCCTGAAGACCGCCATCTGCGCCATCTAATAAAGGAAGCAAATCTATTTTATCAAGAGAATCCTGTATCGCGCCGGCGGCGGGAGTTGCGACTGCGATCTGGCGGCTTATCGGGTCTATTCCTGTGCCTCTGAGAAGATGCGCAGGCCGTTTTTCATAGCCGTTTAAATTATCCAGGGCGTTGAGGAAAATATCAACGGCAAGAACATTATCTATCGTAAATGATCCCTCTTCGCAATATTTGGTAGTAAGATTTTCATAAGCACGGCCAACAATATTCGGTTTCACATTCATGAAGCGTAATAATTCTAAAATGATGAGGGCGGCCGTTTCTTTTCCCGACTCATCCCTTAAATCGGCAACGAAGATACCATTGTCACTGGCGTGGCCCCATATTTGGGTGCCATCCCGAAGCGTATAGATCGGCTTTCCATTTGTTTGCAGGATATTGATCTGCGGCTGGTATTTTGCGCCTTTCTCTATATAAGAGTTTGTACCATTTATTAAATCATCGAATACCCCCAACAGGTAACCATATGTCCAGTTGTCGCTAAGCCATCTCCTTACAAGGCCATGTATCTTATATCTACGATCGAGCTTTTTTACCAGGCCTTTATTAAAATAATCTTTTCTTATCTTGCGGTCGAGGTTGTCATGAATGTCCCTATCCGTTATTCCTACCAGAGGCACGGGCTTATGGGAAAACGATTTCACGGTAAACGGTCTCGCGCCTTTCTCTGTGGATATTGTAAGCTGTCTGGATCCATCATCCGGGCGTGCCACGCCGGCAGGAGATTGAGAAGAAACGAGCCTCTCAAATGCGGGGGAGACGAGTTGTCCCTGGATAGCAATCTTAGTTATGACTTCGCGGCACCCTTGCAACCAGAGGTCATCGTAGTCTTCCCGCTTTTTAAGCGGCATAAAACGCGTCGTTGGTGTAACTGGCGCTGATGCTATAGCTGCAATGCTTGGCGTCAAGCCCCCGATCTTGGCTTTTACATCTTCGGTTGAAGGAACCATCGCGACGCCCACATTATCCTGCCCGCCATATTGTATGCACCATGCTCTGGTTTCATACGGTCTAGTCGGCAGAACTATTTCTGTGCCGTTCGTCATCGTAAGTTTAACAGGTTTAAAAGCGGCAAAAATACCAAATTTCTCGCGCCCTCTCTGCACAAGATCCCTTAGTGCCTGCTCGCGTTTTGCGCGCTCCGCGGCCGTAGCGTGAGGCATCGCTAAAACATCGTACAGCCATTTGTAATTATTAGCCCAAACGTTTTTGCCGTTGGAAAAATCAAACAATGTAAATATAGAAGCATTGTTGATGGGGGAGAGGCCGAGTTTGGCATTGCGGGCTTCATCTGCCATAACATCAAATCCCGAGGCCTTTACCACGTCATCTTCTACCTGTAGTGGGTTCTTACCCTGCAGCGCAAACCCGCCGCCTTTACCGGCGTCTGTGGTCGGACGCTTGGATACTTCAAATAGCGCGCTGTAGTTACGGTCAATCATAAAACCTAATAAGACCAGCCAGTCCTCATTAAGAAGCGCCATATTATCGATATTATGGGCATAATCATAAATTACGCCCCTTTCGTCACTTACTTCCAGCATAGTCTTTCCGTCATATTCGGCCAGCGGTATAAGATGGCTATGATAATAATCGCCGTGCCCTTCGGCAACGCCCGGTACGTTATTCAGATCGGGTATCGCGTTTACAGGAAGCCCCTGATAATCCGCATGGCTTTTGAGATACGCAAGAGCTGCATCGTAAGCGGGTGATCCATAATCTTTAATAAACGCGGCTTTATTTTTTATAAGATCGTCTTCTGTCCCCAGGCATCTCTGTCCCAACGGCTGTTGAAATATAAGAATGCCTTTCGGATCAAAACCATAATAATTATTTTCCTCCAGTATCTTCATGAATATAGGGTGGTAATTATCATTATCCATAAATTTCGGAATGAACGGCCTGCCCAACCCCAATTTCTCGCATTCATCATTCATGCGCTTTATGTTAATCATATGAAATTCGAAAAATGTATACCATCGGCCGTTTATTTTTGCCGCAGGTAAAAGCGCTTTTGCCTTTGGCAGTTCTTCTTCGTTTCTGCCGAACCTTGCCGGGTCTTCCGCCTGTGCCTGCCTGATAACTTCCGGCATCGCACCTTTCTGCATACGCGATGCTTCGCCGCCGGCGAGCACTGTAATACTTATCTTCTTGTCGTTTTCTTTCGCCAAACGAAGAAGATCGACCGCTTTCAGCAAAAATATTTGTCTGGTAGCGGAATTTACGTTTGATAAATTAAGCCATCTCTCATTTATATCCTTCTCTCTAAGCATCCTGTCTATTGTTGGGATATTTTTACCGGCACTGTCTCTCATTCTACGATAGCGCTCAATGTCTACGGTTACCTTAGCCGGCTTTGCGGCCAATAATTCACGAATGATTTCCGGCGACATCTTCTTTATTTCTACGGCATGTTTTTTTATTGCCTTTACCGCATTCTGGCCGGGGTTGGTCGCTGTAAATTCCGCTACGGCATTATCCACCGACCTGTTGAAAGCGGCAATTGCGATTTCAGGAGTAAATTCAACGTGCATCCTAGCGACATTTTCCCGCGCAATCGGAAGCCATGATTCTATCTGCTTTTTGGCCCATTCCTTAAGATCATCCGTAGCTCTGTCGCTGATCTCACTGACGCCTGATAATGTATTTAAATCCATCCTCGCCGCGGTAATAAGGTAAGGCGCGAGCATGCTGTTGACATTCTTCGCGTCAGCTGTAGTAGCTCCTGTATCGGTCAGTATCTCTTCTAAGGGCGTGCGCTGATTGGTGAGTATCTTTATATAAGGAGTCTCGACATCTTTTGTTATATTAGGGCATACTACTATATATGACATCCCCTGCTTTTCTAAAAGTTTTGTTATGCCTTCCGAGTGAAAACCTCCGGTGACGAGAACGGACACCTGCGCGTCCTCTTTCTTCATGGCCTGTATCGTGTTATCCACCAGCGCCCTATCACGCTTTATCGCTATAGCATAAAAATCTTCCAGTTTTGGCATGCTCTCAACGACGGCCTCGGACGGAGAATCTATCTCATACGCAAAACCGAATTTCGTGGCCATCTTATTTATAAATTCGGCAAATATCTCATAAGTAAACTCTTCTTTGTGCTCTTTATAATAATCGAAGTCTCCGTTCAACAGCCTGATATTTACCAACCCCAGAAGTATATTGATATGGTGCGATAGCTTATCGAGCGTTCTCTGATCATCATTAGCAAATAACTTCTCTTTTATCGCATCTTCGAATTTCTTTATATCATTAAATAATTTTTCGTTCTCTATCCTTGAATATACGGAGTTGTAGATTATGTAATTGAATAGATTTGGATATTCTTCTACGAGGGATATCCCGTACTTTAACGCAAGATTCTTCAAATAATCGTAATATTCCGATGAGGATATCTTGCTGACCTTGAATTCAAGTGATTTATTTACCAGCTCTTTTAATTGATCTTTATCGAGCTTTTTCGTAATAGCGTCTATCAATGTGGCGCGTTCTTTATCTACAACGCTAAAATTTATCTTCTTTTCATATATAAGCACACTTACGAGCTTAAATAAATTCTCATATTGGCGCAGCGGTATCTTGTGCTGGTTCGCGAGAGTTTCCAGATACTTGACATAGTCGGTGAAAGACATCTTCTTTGACTCATAATCTTGAGCCTTAGAGTCAAGGTCTTTAAGTTCGGTGCTATAAATATTGGTTTTAAGCTTATTAAGGACCGCCTTTATCTGGTTAAAATACTTCTCGGTATCTTCTTTTAGTGGGTAACTTGAGGTAAAAGCATTGAGGTTCTCTATATAGTAGGAACGCGTTTCCGCGCCGAATAGCTTTATTGGGTAATCTGAAGTTATAGCGAGAAATTCAGGGCCTGTTATCTCGCCCTTCTTCATGAAATAGTCGGCGACTTCTTTCCTTATGTCCGCATCGGGGAATGCCTTAAACCATGAGGTATCAATAAATCCGTCAGCGCCTTCTACTGATATTAAGCTCAAGCCATCGTTTTTGATAAGGCACTCTAATATTTTGATTATATTTGACTGCGCTTCATAATTACAGTGAGCGTCCTGGATGTGCACAACAAGTTTTCTGGAGTCTTTGGCTGTATATTTGGCCTTTACAAGGCCATAGTCACGGGGAATTACTATCTTTTCGGGATCAGTGGTGATCTGGGCCGATTTTTTAGTGTCCAGGGTGGATGTTTTGGGTATATCGGCTAACGCAATGTTGGAGAAAATAAAAGAGATGGCGACAACAAGTGATACAACTTTTTTGAATCGCATGCCCGATGGTAAATTTGATAAATTCATCTTCGGCTTCCCCCCTCGTTATTTATTGATTCGATTTTCTTACTTTTTGTTCTTTTTATACTTATTGTATATTATACCTTCAGAACACATAAAGTCAATCACAATAAACTAAGTTTTTTATTTTTTAACCGTTTTGCGGAGATGGGCTTACAGAATCTTACCTTCCCAAAGCTGTTGCAGGAAAATTTCCCATGGCAATACGTCTATCTTGCCATGACGCCTCTTATCCTTTTCATTGCAGGCAATAATACTTCTTCTAGGAGAATATTCGCTGATAAACGCGTCCAAGCCGCTGGTGTCCTTTTTATCAACCCGGGCCGATCCTTTTATCTCTACGGCAACTTCTCCCGATCCCAACACAAAATCCACCTCAAGCCCTGTTTTTGTTCTCCAAAAATTTATCGCAAAGTCCTTACTCACATAGGATCTATACGCAAGGATCTCCATAAGCATAAAATGTTCGAATGCCTTGCCAAATTCCTCGCCCTTCTCTTCCGATAAATACCTATTGGTAAGGTATCCGGAAACCCCCACATCGAACATATAATATTTCGATGCCTTAGTTATAACCTTACGGGATTGCCTTTTTTTGAACGGTTCTATCCTTACAGCCAGCATAGTGTCTTCAAGTATCCGATAGTACTCTTTAACCGTTTTTGAATCAACGCCGCAATCGCGGGCAATATTGCAATAGTTTGTTATATGCCCATGCGAATATCCAAAAGCATCGAAGAATCTTGAGAAAGCGGGAATATTTCGCGTCAGGCCTTCGGCAAAGACTTCCTCCCGCAAATAATCCTGAACGTAAGCCTTAAGGGATTTTTTGCAATCCTCGTCATTCTGTAGATAATGCGTGGGGATAAGACCATGATTCAAAGCGCGCAAAAGATCTATCTTACCTATCTCTCTACTGACGAGCGGAAAGAGCTCGTACCGCCACGCCCTTCCGCCAAGCAGATTAGCGTGCCCTCTTTTGAGTTTTCTCGCGCTTGAACCGCAAAGAATAAAACTCAAATCTGTATTCTCTATGAGCCAATGCACCTCATCCAGAGCCTGAGGAACCTTCTGCACTTCATCGAGTATCACAGGCCCTCTAAGTTCCGACTTTTCCTTCGCGAGCAACCGTTCGCGTAACAAAGATGGATGCTTCGAAATCTCCAGAAATAAGTCCGACTTCAAAAAATCAAATACGACACTATCCGGAAACCTCTCCTTAAGATAGGTGGTCTTACCTGTTTTTCTCGCTCCCCATAAAAATGCGGATTGCCGCCGCGGAAGCTTTATATCCAATATCCTTTTTATGTTTTTCATATAAGATGCGCATCCATTTTAGCATTACTAAAATGGAGTATGCTCCATTTTAGTCAAACAGTCAAGTAAAAAAATGGTATTTCTATTTTTTCCCGAACATCCCTTTCATCCCGCCAATAACTGTTTCAAGCGGGATAACCTCGACTTGCTTGTGCAGTGAATACCTTTGTTTTCCCGGATACACCACAGCGATGCGCGATAGCTTTAAATCATGCAGGGCTATCCTCATGGAAGGCATTATTGCCGGAGCGTCGGCTCTCTTACACTCAACGCCATACATTTGTCCTTTCTTTCTAAATACCAGATCAATTTCCGCGCCATTGTGAGTGGCCCAGAAATAAACATCATCCGGCTCAACAGCATTAATAACCTCCTCTATAACATAACCCTCCCATGAAGCACCAAATTTCGGATTGGCCGATAGATCACCCATAGTTCTTATACCTAAGAGGCTATGCAGTATGCCTGTATCGCGAATATAAATTTTTGGCGCTTTGACCTGCCGCTTTTTAATATTAGCGTGCCAAGGCTGCAATTGCCGCATCATAAATACTCCGGAAAGAATATCCAGGTACCTGCGTATAGTGGGCTCGCTGACCCCCAAGGAACCGGCAAAAGTAGCAGCATTCCATATCTGCCCATGGCTATGTGCCAGCATTGTCCAAAATCTATGCAATGCAATTATCGGCACAGCAATACCCTGTTGCCGAAGGTCCCTCTCAAGGAATGTTTGAATGAAGCTCTTGCGCCATAAAAAACTGTCGGAATCGTTCTTTGCTAAAAACGATAATGGAAATGTCCCGCGCAGCCAAAGACGAGAGGACTGTTTACTCCCAACTTCATCAAGACTAAACCCACCCATAACAATTATTTCGATGCGCCCGGCCAGGGTTTCAGAAGATTGTCTCAAGAGTTCGGGGGAGGCACTTCCTAAGATAAGAAATTTGGCAGGTAAAGGTTTTCTATCAAGGAGAACCCGGAGAACAGGAAATAGCTCTGGACGCCGTTGCACCTCATCAATAACCACAAGGCCATTCAAATGGCCCAAGGCTGACTTGGCATTGTCCAGCCGCATGGCAGTTTCAGGATCTTCGAGATCAAAATAATTAGCAGATGCAGTATCGGCGAGTTCGCGTGCCAGAGTTGTCTTCCCGCATTGGCGGGGCCCTAATAAAACGACGGCGCGGCTTCTCCTTAACGCCTCCTGGACATTTTCTTTAAGCTTTATTCTCTCGATCATATCAAAAGTTTACCATGAAATTCGAATATGTCAAGTTATATTTTCATGGTATATAATAACAAAAATCCCCGGCGCGGCTTTTGCATATTTCTATTTGTCAATAGCGAGCTAAAATCTTTTCGCGAAGGAAAGAAAACTTGTTCGACATATAATACCTTCTGGCATCCGGTTCAAGTAATGAGCCAAGAGTTACACTGAAATCCGCGGCCTTAAAGGAGCTCATGAGCTTGAGCAGTTTCTCCGAATCACCGCGGGAGGCTTTGATGGCCACTCCTTTTCTCGCCATAAACTCCATATCATAGAAATCTCTTATTTCATGACGCTCCAAAGCGGCTTCTATTTTATTTTTCATCATTTGCTCTAAAGTATGCACCTTTAATATCACCTGTTTTGAGGCGAACTTTGAAAAGGCGATCCTCTCTTCTATATCACAGGGCTTCATCTCTTTTCTTATCTCTATTTTGAGCTTTTTGGGATAACCTTTGACGCGCAATTCCAGTAAAATCGTATAATATGTTAATTTGGCATCGGTCAATTCATAGCGCTGTTCCAGGTGCTTTTTGAGCTTTTCGAAATATGCCCCGGGGTCGGTTTTTTTCACAAACCAGAAATTCAGATCAACGGAATAGCGGTTCAGCTCATAGCACAGCCTGAGCATAGTGCCGCCTCCGAATACCAGCGGATCGAGAAACTTGCCGCTATTCATGCTGTCAAGAGTTTCAATTTCTAATATCTCATGTTTTTGCAATATATCCATATCTTTTTAAAATCTCTTTCGTTTTTTCTGGAAATTTTCCGGCCATCGTTTTGATTTTCGCCAAATTCAACCTGGTGCGGTCTATGGAGCTTAAATCAAGACTATATCTTTTGAGGCTCATAAGGTAAACGGCATCCAGGAATGCTTTTTCGGGGGTTGCTATAAAAAAATCTTTTTCTTTTATGAATCCAAAATAAAGTTCTTTTTGTATTTTAGTAAAATTTAAAACTGTATCCGATACCCTGACTGTTTTTGTGCGTTTTATGGCAACCGATTCAAGAAAAAAGCGCTGCATCTGTGTCGTTATCTCATAATAATCCAGGGCGCTCATTAAGGATATATATGAAGGGACCTGGGCAATGTTCGCGATGGCAAATTTTTCTTCTCTCGTAAATACATCCCACCTGTCGACCAGGACATAGAAGCCTCTTTTTACCCTCAGCAAAATACCCTGCCGGACATACCTGGTGGCGAAAACTCTTGCTGATTCAGGCGTTATGTCGAGGATTTTGGATATATCCTCATATCCAAAATATGGCTTTTTTATACCCTTTAATACTGTATAATTCATAAGTATACCTAGTTAACATATTTGTTAACTAAGTATACTTGATAAATCTGCCTTTGTCAAGTAGGGGAATAATGCGTGTTCATGGTATTACAGTTGCCTGAGAAGCCTTCTGATTTCATCATGGTTGCCGTAAGCTATAAGCTCGATGAGGTCGCTATGTTTTCGTAGTAATATACGCCGATTCGAGACGGTGCTTATCTCGAAGTAATTATCCTTGCCGCTTAACTTCCTCACCCGCAAGTCGACAAACATCATATCTTTGTTGTAATAGTTGAATAGCTCTCGAATCTTCTCATTAATCTGAGCCTTCTCAGAGTGGGGGAGTTTCTTATAGACTCGGCCGAAGGACGGCTTGATATTGATTCTCATACGTCTACTATGCCTTATGGAGGTGCTTTATGGCGGCATCCGCGCTATGGAACGTCTTGCCCTTGGCGGAAGCGAGCTTTTCTATCTTCTTCCATTCTTTCGACGTATAGGGATTCTCTTCTTTTATAGTCGTCGTGACTCTTACGAGCATAAACCCGTGGTTAGCAGGCTTGAAAGCGATTTCCGAGCCTTCCTTTAGGCCAAGCATCTCCCGCACCATCCTCGGTATGGTAGTCTGGCCCTTTGACGTTATGTGTGAAACATAGTAACGGCCCCTGTCTAGTGTCTTCATTTTATACCACTCCTTTCACTTGCATTACTTCCTTACTTTCTTACATACAAGTATATCATATTATCGAAAACTGTCAAGGGCTTTTATGGCGTAGATTCTTTGATCTCTCGCGCATTAACAAATTACGCCGCTTGAAGCGCGGTCTGCTCGGCTGCGTATGTGCTCTACGCGGACCAGAGGACTTCAACTGATTGTCTCATTGCCCTGTATACGGTTATTGGCAAGGCTTTTAATATCGTCTTTATCAATCTATCCGCGTTGGTAACTATGCCTTCTATGTAATTCTCGACTGACAGCTCTTCCGGCATATAGTCCTCCAAAAGATGGGAAAGCATACGATAGGTCGGACTTCCCTTGTCCTGAAAGTCTTCCGGCGTTATGACTCTGGTGAGAAGTAAAATGCTAAATATATCGGCTTCATAATTATCGAGTTCATCAGAAGTCATTTTGTCTATATCGTCCATTTTCGCAAAATTCATGAGCCTGAGTTCAGAGGCCTGGTCTTTCAATAACCGTAAAATTCCGGCATCGACATCGCTAATACCGCTTGTCATGATTATGGATTTTGCGGGAGTTTTTATCATTGTTTGCAAGTCTTCGACATACTGATAGACTCTTAGGCTGCCGCCAATTGATTCAATTATCGCTCTGTATCGGCCTGTAGTATTGCCCGGGAACTGCGATTTCGGAATAAATATTTCCACCCCTGCCTCTTTTATGCGGGAAACCATTAAACGAATATCGTCATCAGAGGGCTTACTATATCTACTCATTTTAGCTTGTGCCCGCGGCTTTGATACCGGTTGGGTTGCGGGCTTCGTAACGGCTTGAGGAGCAGGTTTGGCGGCATTCGCTTTTTTGATTTCTTTGATGGCTTCTTTTGCGGCTTCACGAATGCCAGCATCTTTATCTTCTTGCAGTATTTTGACGAGAAACGGGATTGTCTGTCTGTCGCCTATCCTGCCCAGAGCCAGGATAGCGGAATTTTGAACAACTCTATTATCATATGCGTTACTAATGCCCAGGGCCTTAAACTGATTAACATCCAATCCTGTAAGCCTGGCAAGATCCAACTTAATATTTCCGGATCTGTCTTTCGCAATGTAGTCCTGGACTTTTTTGCTCACTACTGCCTCTTTTATCGCCGTCAAGCCCTTAATATCCGCGTCTTCTGTGAGTAATACCCTGAATATCACATTTTTGCCATTTCTTATAACTACGATATCCGCCCCTCGCATACCACCGTAATTCGGCATTGTCCAAGATAATAAGAATTCATTGTATATAACATTGTTATTACTATCATATTGTATATTCTGGTATTGTTTAACTATAATTACATGGCCCTGCGCCTTCATATCCGCAGCAGATTTAAGCTGATCCGAAGCCGAGAATTCTCGAATGCCGCAATCTTTGTCTTTCAGTATCATTTCAATGAGAGCTGGGACTGCTTCCTTGCCAATGTTAATAATGGAAGTTATCGCATCCTCACGTATCTTCTCGTCATCAGCGCTTAATCTTCTTATATGATACCTTATCATCATCTCTTTGTTTTCGTACAATTGAGGCGCAGGCTCTTGCGCAAGCGGACGCGGACTTTCCCCTGCCTTTGCACTATGGCTATATCCGCCTATGGCTGTAACAGTCGCGAGAACTATTGGTATGGCTTTTTTAAATGGGCTTTTTCTTTTCCGCTCTTTTTTCACGCCCATCATGATCTGGGCAGCATCTTTGAATTCTTCACCATTAAGACTCGAGAAGCTGCTTGGCGGAGACAATTTAAAGGAACTGATCTCCGACGCAAAGGAAATATTCGAAAAAGAAAAGACAATTAAAATAACAAACGCCAATACTTGTTTTATAGACTTCATTTCCCCTCCTCGCTTATGCCGCTTGCAGCGCTGTTTTCTCAGCCGCGTAGGTATTTTTTAGAATCTCGTAGTCTTTCGGTTCTGCTCTTGGCAGGAATATGACAATCCTCATCTTTTTATCGTAAGACACGATTATCTGAAGTTGGGGTGGCTCTTTACCTGCCGCGAGTTCAAGCGACGTATAAAGCAGGCTCGTCAATCTTATATAAAGCTGTTTAGTTGTCGCCTCTCCAAATTCCTCATAGAATCTAATGAGTTCCGTAGGGTCAATGCCTGCAAGAAACGGCCTATCGTTTTCGGGCGCATTCCTTAAAGGCTCGAAACTGGCGGAATTTATTGTATTGACCGACGCCATGACAACAATGTTGTGCATATTAGCATTGCTGTCTTTAGCGGCTTTTGTCAGCAATCCGGCCAGATCGCCACCGCTTCCATGGATGATCTCAATATTATCCAGCCCCATAGATCTCAACGCTCCAGCGATTTCATCTATCTCTTTCATGAGCGCACTTAATGCCTGCTTCTGCAGACTGCTTTTTACGCTCAGGCCCGGTATCCAGTCTGTTTCAAGGCCTATGATGAGTTTTTGGTTCTCCCTGGCTGCCCTTCGGGCAAGAATGATCAGGGATGCCACTCCGCCATCCGCTTCGAATTGGGCAAAATTTTTCTTTAAAGATTCTATTGCCGCTTTTGTTTCAGCCGAAACTTTTTCCTGCTCCAACACTTCAATGATCGATATGGCGCGTTCAACCTTTTCCCTTATTTCGGTTACCGTCATATCCTTATCAAGACTGGCGTTAATCTTATTACCTGTTTCTATGAATTTGACGCGCTCATTATTCAGCACCGACTCGACAAGGTTGAAAAGCTGTGTCGCTTTGTTTTCTGCTACCGGAGGCGGCATAAATTCATTGCCATGGAATTCGGGGTCGAGCGTTATCTGTTTTATTTCAGTATTCTTATGTTCTTCTGTCATACCGTCTGCCACGGCCGCAATAGCCGGTTTCTTTGTTTCGACCTGCTTGCGGTCTGCTAACATTTTCCAGGACTCCAATAAATAAACTAAAATGCCTGCCCAGATGATCCCGGCATTGGCATCAAATAGAACTATACAATCCGATTTGACTGCCAGCCCTATCAACTGGATGGGAAAGAACCAGACAAAATTTAATCCGGACACGCGTAAGCTTGACTTCACCGCACTCCAAAATCCCGGGGTCGGCTCGCCTTTAGAAACAAAATATTTCTGTGCAAGGAACTCAAGCGGAATAAATACGAGCGACGCATATAAACCCAAGTCAATGAGAGGAAATAATATATCCGCCCCTTGGGTCAACCTCCATAGATATGGGAACCATATGCCATAAGTGAGCGGTCCTATCAATATCGCCCCGACAACTGCCCACTTCCATGTCTTGGTCCAATTGATCGATTCTCCTCTTGCGGTCTGTGCCATATAATTACCGGCACCCAATGTTATGCCGCCTATGATAGTCGCAGCAATTGTTGCCTTCCAGGTAAAGGACTTAACTACGAATAGGGAGGCATAAAAATCACTGAAAAAATAAGATAGGGTAATGGTGATTACCGGAACAGCCAATAACTTAGTGGCGCGAGAAATTGCTTTTATGCTAAAAGTTTTTCCCTGAACACTTATCTCCGTTACAGGCGCGGATATTGCAACTTTCGGCCCTTCTCTTGCCTCAGCAGTATCTGTACCAATCAACGGCTGGTCTTCCAAACATACACCATCATTACCGTCCTTGATAAGTTTCCCTAAAACGACATTAAGGTTCCTCTCGTGATATAGGCAGAAGGGGCACCGGTCGCCATCGTATGTGTTCTCTTTTTTCATACTACGCGCTATTACGCTGCGCAGATCCTCTACCGCCAAATTCCCTGTCTCCAGATCTTTTCTGGCATTTTGCGGATGTTCTGCATATTCACAGTAATATGTCCTGCCAAAAGGATTGACGCCCAATTTCAGAAGTCGTGCCCTGCAAGTTGTCGCTTCGGCGTCCTCTATATCATATAACTTTTCTCCGGTAAGCGTTTCTATGTCCATTCCCGGCGTAGCATAATTCATGTTCGGAAACTTGCCATCTTCCTTCAACTTTTTTAGCTCTTGAGACATCCGTATTATCTCAAGGGCTTCTTGCTCAGTAAACATTCTAACTTTTTTAAAGTTACCCGGGCGCTCGTTTTTTTGATCCGGGAAAAATCTGACGGCGAAAAAGAAGTCCACGCCTATTTCGTTTGCCAATTTGGCCATTTCAACAAGGTCTTTGTAATTTTCTGGAACAAGAATGAACGATATACCTATCTTGCATTTCGACCCAATCTCATTCCTTCTTTTAACAAAAGCCTTAACCTTTGAAATCACTCTATCAAATTGGTCTACACCATGCACAGCCTTGTACGTTTCTTTCGTAGCGCCATTTATACTAAACCGTACCCACGCCGCATTGAGCACTTTATCAAAGTCGTCTTGCCTTAAGCTAATACCGTTATTAAAAACATGCGTTTCCAGCCCTATCTCTTTTGCGGCATATTCTACGACATTTGCTGTACCTGTATGAATAAATGGTTCTTGCCCACCGGAAATCCAAAGCTGCCGACCTCCATTGTCAGCAAACTCCTTAGCTAATTCTTTCATTCTTGACAAGGTTAATACAGGCCAGCTCTTTTCTGTCCCTTCATATTTAAATCCGACGGAGCCACACATAACACAGGAGCTTGGGCATACTTTACCGGGGTGCAATTCCAATATCATTGGATAAACCAATTCTCCTTTAACTATTTTGGACAATCTGTCTGGATCTTCCGACACCATCTTGAGCTCATTCATAAAACCAGGATTCACAGACTTGGCAGCTCTGATTATGAACTGCCGTAATTTGGGTTGAGAATTGATACGCCTGTAAAGCTTAATGAGCTCTTCTATATCTATCCCTAGCCGAGAAGCGATGATCGAGCTATCCAAATATGGTTTTGCCCCCAAAAGATCAACCAGCTCGTCCATGTTCCATTTTGGCGCTTGTGGCGAATCCGTGGGTTTTTTCTCTCCTACTCTTGTCTCAACTGTTAACGCGGACGTTGTCATTATCGCCCACGATCCCCCATAATTTTCGGGCAACTCTTTTACAACATATCTATCAGACACGAACCACTCATAACCAATCAAGTTCTTAGAGGCAACGTTGCTCCTTAACGCTATCTGCACAACGCGTTTTTTATTTTTAATCTTGCAGGGGATCAACACAGCATCATTTTTAACCACTACTCGTGATAAGTCTATACCTCCCACGGCCTTGCCGAGCTCTGCTGTCATGACTTGTTCCAAATATTTGATGGGCAGGTTGTCTTCTAATAAATATTTACCAATACTGCAGACGGAGCCTAATAACTCGGCCTGGGAAAATATCGATTGTTGAAATCTTGCGGCGTGCTCGGCTATGGGCACCTGTTGTAAACCAGAAGGGACGGCAAGTGTAGAGTTAGCGTCATTATGTTCGGGTGGATACGCCCATGCTATATCCAGCGCGATAAAGGTAACTGCTAAGATAGCAGCAACTGTTTTAAACAAAATTCTTTTATAAACATTAAACAAAAGCGCCAAACTGAATCGTTTCGGTTTGGCGCGTAAATTCGAAATTTTGTCTTTTATACGTTTTAGTTTACATCTATGCATAGAAATATCCCATTTAATACACACTCAAAAACGCATTTACCACTGCCGGGTCGAATTGTGTGCCGGCGCATCTTTTTAATTCGGCAACAGCGACGTCCTTCGTCATGGCTTTGCGATACGGCCTGTCATTGATCATGGCATCGTATGCGTCCGCGACAGATATGATGCGGGAGCCGATAGGGATACTCGTGCCCATCATGCCCGGATCGGGATAGCCGCCGCCGTCAAAACGCTCGTGGTGGTGCCTTACTATGGGAATTATTTCATTGAGAAAGCCCAGCTGTTTTATTATGTTAGCGCCTATATCCGGATGCATGCGGACCTGCTGCCATTCGTCAATAGTTAATTTAGCGGGCTTTTTTATTACAGTCAGATCTATTCCGATCTTACCTATATCATGAAGCATGCTCGCTATCTTTATTACTTTAACATCCCTGACCGGAAGTCTTAATCCCCTGCATATCAGTATGGAATGTTGCTCCACTTTGTAACAGTGCCGGCGCCTGCAGGCATCGCTGGAGTCAATTAACCGGGCGAGTTTGCTGACAGTCTTAATGTAGTTTGGTTTTATTATCACCTTTTCTCCTTATTTTTAGATTCACTATCATGTAGCCCACCTCCGCCCCTACAGAGGGTTGCTTGGCGGACCCTCTATAAGAGCGAAGGCAGACGAGGGGGTAATCCCCGTATTGCTACATAAATTATGCTGCCGTGCGTATTATCTCAATGGCCTCTATATACGACCTTATTTCTTTTTCATAATCTATCGGGATCGCGCGCGGCAAATATTTGAATATGCCCCGCACGTCATCTTTTGATACACCCGGTATTATTATCTCCCCGGTGCCGGCAAGCACTATTTTCAGCAATACCTGATATGAATTCATGGCAGGATACATCTCTTGGCCATTCATATCTATGGGCTGTATTTCAAGGAGTTTGCTTTTAGCGACTTTTTCGTCGGCAAACTCACCTGCCGCGGCCCTAATACCGATGCTTTCCGCCTTCAAGCCTGTCTGAAAAGCGGCTATTTCGGCAACTATATGCTCATACTTTTTGCCTCTCTTATCGATAAATCGCAGATCATCAATATTACCCCTATACCCGCACGCCTTTACAAATCTCTTCGCGGAATCGATATCTTTTAAGGTATCACCATATATGAATACGTTGACTATGCCCTGCTTTTGGGCTGTTTCGATATTGTCGAACGTAAACGGATCAAATTTCGCGATCTTTTCGGTGGTAGCCACTGCTATCCTGTTATCATAATTGACGGTCTTATCTATGGCCATACCATTATAAATGCCGGCTATTTCGTGTTTGCGCTTAGCGATGAGTTTTTGTATCGCGGGAATCTGGCTTGCCAGCTCCGGCCGCGCGGCCAATACCTCCTGGGCCCGGTTAAATATATCAGCAGCGTTAACGCTCGCGATATTAGGCAGAATTGCCTTTATTGCCGCCGATAACTCTTCACGCGTATTGACGCTTACGTCATTCATGGTAAGAAGAATTTCATAATCTACGGCTAACTTCGCCGCTTTAATATCTCCCACAAATTTCCGCGGGCTGTCTATATAGAAAATATCTTTTATAAATATGCCTCTGAAATTCCTGGCTTTGGCCAATTTAGCAAATTCATTTTCATCCATTCTCGCTACTTCCAGATTAGCCCCCGCTGCCATGAGGGCTTCCCTGACTCTTTCTTCCATAGCATCGAATGACCCGTTTGCCGGTATACCTATAATAACATTCGGCTCCGCACGGGCCGGCTGCAACACCTCGGCTACCTTTAGTAAGGATAAGAGATAGACTCCCTCGAGACCTACCACAAGAGCCCATATGCCAATCTGTAACGGCACACTATGGATAAATGGAAGAATAGCAATCGCGATCAATGGCACCAGGAACGCCAAAAGAGGCGTAATCGCCATGCCGGGCCTTGATAGTGGCAATGTTTTCAGCACCCCGTTTCTGGCCAATATCAATTGCAGCGTACGCAATGAACGCTCTTCTTTCGGCGGATTTGCCAGTTCACTCTCGCTGCGCGGGGCAGACTCGCGCGTAACAATATCATGTATCTTCCTATCCTGGTAAATCCTATCAAAAATACCTATAACAATATTATTCGCGACGTAATCTACCGAGCGCGGGCCTACTTCATCTACCGCGTCGGCAAGAAATGTGTCAATTCCCGCATAATCTTCCTCAACAATATTTCTCAAGAAAACATTAACATGAGGTACCCTATAGCCTGACATGCTCAAACTAAGCGGAACCTCGCCTTCTTTGATACCTAATTTCTTCATCTTCTTTGCTATAAATAACTCGAAACCGTACCAGCTCGCCATCTCTCCGCATATTGATAATTCTTTGCGGGGCATGCCTTCAGCAGCTCTCTCCCTATTTTCATCACGTATAGTTTCGATAATAGCGGCTATCTTTTCCAGCACAACCGGCTGCAGGCGGGATAGATACTGCTTATCCAGCGGGTTATCCCTGTCCAACTTTCCATCTTTCCTGCCAAGAGCCTTACCTATAACATAGCTCGAAAGGTCATTCGTGCCTATAGAATAGAAGTCTATCTCATTGACGGCCGCGAGTAATTTAATATTATCGACCGCCACGGATGTTTCTACCATTATTCCTTTTTTGATACTGTTGATCCTGCCTATAATGGCATGCGCTTTTTTAACATCATAGCGCGCGTCTTGCGTTATTGGGGTAGATCCCATCACGACATTTAACCTCGCGGATGCCCATACAGACTCGTCTCTGGTTATCAGATATCCGACATCATCTATGCTGCTTACCATCGGAAACATCACCTTAAGATTATCAACGCCTAAGAGACGGGCTTCCATTATGGCTTCAAGCTGAATGAGCAAAATGTCTCTGCCCAAAGGTGACTTGTAAAATTCCATTCCGCTTAAGTTTTTAACCTTCTGGAGTATAAGGTTCTTTTTATCCGGCTGAAGATCAAGAGTCCTTATTGTAACAGGCGCGCCTTGAGCAGCCCGCGCGATTCTCAAGAAATATTCCCGCAGGTGATCCTTTAGTTGTTCACGCTTCTCTTCGGCGGGAGATTCAAGGTATTCCCTGACTATTCTATTGCCCTTAATGTCAGGCCTTTGGGGTTCAAAAATGTTTTCATCCGTAAATAGGTATTCTGTCCTCACGAGGCCCACGCCCGCGGCCTTGTATTTTTCAATACCCTCCTGTATCTCGGTTTCGCTATCCGCGTTAACATATAAGCTGGTAGTAGTCTCTGTCTGGCCTATTGGGACATTCTCACATCTATCTTTTGTCTGCTGCATGGCAAATGTATCAAACGCCACTTCCCGCAGCAATATGCCATAAGAAACTTTTACCGTGGACAAGCTGGGACGAAGAACAACCTCTCCATTTCCAGCCACGTCGGACCGCATAAGAACCATGCGGGAAATTACCTTGCCCTTACGGGCCTTGCTCTCTTTTATAATCCTGGATATTTCATTGATGAAAGCCTTGCTATTCGGCACACCCTTGACCTTAAGGCTATCCGGCACATCAATAACGATAACAGGAATACCCTTATTTTTCGCATATATAGCGCCATGCGAGGTAGTTGCACCTTCAACCGTTACTATTCCCTCGATATCGTATTTTTTGCTTAAGGCATTTATCTCCAAAGGATCTATAAATTCGGCGAATATGATCAGCGGCGCTTTCTTTTCAATGTCCCCTATCGCCCGAATTCCCAATGCCTGGCTGTCATAATCCCCGTCTTGATTTACCAGATTGAACCAGAATCGGGACATCGCGTTGCATATCATCTCCGCGACATCGCGCGAGTTTGACATAGTTAAAATTTCTTTATTAATTAAATCTTGCTCTTTTTCAAAATCTTCCTTTTTTATTCCATTGCTGGCATATCTGGCTTCCAAATCCTCCAGCCTTTCCTTACTCTCGGCTATCTTGTCATCCCACACCCTTATTTCCTCTCTGTTTTTCTCCAGAGTGTTTTTCAGAGTGCTGGCAAGGTGCGTTAATCCATTCATTCCCTTATGAGCATTATAATCAAAAGGCCTACTGATCATCTTTACGAACTTAAGGGCCGGATCTACCAATTTTGCGTCTTCGCCTAATTCATTCATTGTCGTTTCTAATCTGCGGATAGCCTGCTCTGCCCTTCCTTTTAAATTTTCATCTTCCTGGACATTTAAGCTCGCAGGTACTTCTATCGGAATTTCACTTCTCTTGAGAACGGCTATTAATCCCGAAGTGGAATAAGACGGCATTGTGGCATAGCCTCTGTAATTTCTATCTGTAGTTGCCAGAATATTTTTAAGCTTATCGATGTCCTTTTCCTTCTCCAGCTCAAAACAGTAAATTACCAATGTCACCCTTCTGTTATCAGGCAAAAATACTTCCTGGGTAATCTTATATACGATATCGGCCGCCGGGACAGCATTTTTAACAAGACCTTCTATTCTTGTTTCTACGCCTTCTCTAAGACGCGTAGCTATAAGAACTTTTTTCTCGCCCTGTATCGGCCAATAATTAAACTGTTCGGCATCAGTGTCTACCGTAGCGCGCATAACAGCGGAAACGTCGTTCCAATGGCTAAACGGTATACCTCTCGAACCTAAAAGGTTGTGCAGGCGCAGGCGTATTCGCCCAAACCAGGTCGTCTGGCCATCTGATTCCATCTGTGAAGGCGGCTCTATATGTGTCTCAGACGGCGTCTGGGGTTTTTTGATAACAGGTGCGGACAACTCTACAAATAACTTCTCCCAATCGCCGCGTTTAATGGATTCGTCAAGGGCCTTTATATTATTTAAATTGCCTTGAATCATATCTTTTATCATCTGTTCGGAAATTTGTGGCCGTTTGGCATAAATCCAATATATAGACATACTTATCGCCTCAAGGAACCACGCACGATAAGCGTCGGGTAAGGCCTTCAATTCCTCTATGGTTAATTTATCATCTGCATTTTCTTGATAAGTGCGCAGGTAGGCTATCAAATCTTTGAGAGGATCGCTGCTGTTCCAATCTATATTTATCGCGCCGTTGACAAGGTCAATTATACGGGCCGTTTTTCTTGTATAATCAAAATCTATTAGTCCGGAGATATTATCGCCTTCGAAAAGTATATTATTTGAATTGTAATCACCGTGGATAATAAGTTGGGGGAGGGCTGCATAACCATTAGTCAGAGCATTTTTCTCAAGTTTATCAAGTTGTGATTCGAAGAAAGCCAGTTGGCCGAGATACTTCTGCAATATTTCATCTGGCAGTGAATCTCTCGCCTTGTGGAACCACGCGCGCATCTCGGATGGATTTGATGGTTCAGCGAGGGGATATAGTCTTTCTGTAGTGGCTAAATTTAATCCTTCGGGCTGGGCACCTCTAACAGCATTATGATACAATGCCTGAATTTTTGCGGCTTCTTTGGCCTTAGCGCCTTTAATCTCTCCCCAATTAACATGCGCACCCGGCCTAAACTCATATAATTTGTAGAAATCACTGCCTACTTTAACAAATGGTTCGCCTCCGGATGTTCTATAGAGTTGTGGAACAACTATAAATCCATTTTTCTTTAAGCGCTCTAAGAGAGAGCACTCCCATTCGATCGAAGAAGGAGTGTTTCTTAAAGAGCTTTTTACGAGGACGAATTTATCCTCATTAGTTTCAATTAATTGCGGCTGGCTTTCTGCCATTCCCGGTATTAGCTGCGTTACCTGCTTTATTTCTCCCCTTCCATATCGGGCAAATATCTGCTCAACAAGCACCGGCGGGGCCTGCGGACGGGCCTGTTCGGCAATAATAGGCTTAGCAACTGTCATGTTTGCGGTATCAACAACAAGCGCCTTATTATCGATATCTAATCTGATCGGGATAACCGTATTTGTGGCGGGTATTTCTATCGCTGTTTTAGTAAATTTAATACCGCTAATATCGGCAAGAGTCAGAGTGGCCAGCGCGGTATCTATCTTAGCGGCTTCTTTATCCGACGTAAACCAAATAAAATCTACGTTTTGACCCGCCCTCGCATCTGTTAATTTCGCCGCGAGATACATGAGATAGAACCATTTGACAATATTTTCAGGATTCATATTACGCACAAGGAATACGAGACGGCGGAATTTCATATTGTTCATGAATTGATTAAAGCCGGTAATTTCTTCTTCAGGAATATCATTGTACGCGGCTCTTACAACTTGAAACGCCATTATTTCATATAATTCCATAGTAGACGCAGATTCCAGCCCCATCAGGTTAACGAGGCGCCCTTTGCCCCACTGGCCCTGCATTGTTCCAAGATATCCGGTATCAGTATATTTGACAAATTCTTCTAATTGATTGGCAGTAAGACGGCCCTGACCAACAGAATTTACATCACAGACATGCAGGATAAGCTGCATCTTCAAAAATTTATCTACATCGAAACCTGATTCTTTCAGGAACTTAATATCCTCGTCAGGGACAGATTCGCCCAGATATAGTTCACCGAGATCGGAATGTCTTAAGATAAGTGTCTGAATGAGTTTTATCTTATCTTCAACCATTCCTATCCTATGCAGTAGAGGTTCGACCTCGCGCGCGCCATTTATATAATGGTCCTCACCCCAGATCTTGCCATAGTCGTGCAGGGCAACAAAGACCTGTAATGTTTCTCTGTAAGAGGGATCTGCCATAAGCTCATCATAAACAGCCTTTACCCTTGCAAACGTTTCACGACTGAATTCTCTGCCATCCTTAGGATATCTTCTGTTATTAAAATAATCATAGCTATTATCTTCGAGCATTTGCAGGGAATGGATAACTTCTCTCATGTGCATAAGCATATCCATGTAGGAACCATCCGCCATCTGGAACGCCGCGCCGCCTTTCACATCTTTGAGCTTACTAAGATCTGTTATGCGGTAGAAGAAGTCGAATATATTTTGTATATTGCCGGATCTAACAACATCTTGATATGATAGATAATTATCAATTTGATCTCTTATCCTCTGTATATCCTGCTGCGGGATTTCATATCGGTCGAGTTCGGGGATAGTTAATATATAATCTAACTGCGGAGGAGATAAGTTGCGAATTTCGGATTTTAGCATATATTTGTATATCCTGGAACCCTTATCTACGTCTATAAGACCCAGCAATTCGAGCATCTCGAGCTCTTTCCTTACCGTTGTTTCGGAGAACTGCCTCGATTCAATAAGCTGATTCACTGTAACACTTTCATTTTTAAACAATTCATACATCGCCTTCAGCGCTGAACGAACCGATCCCTTGCCTCTATCTTGCGAAGGTGTTACTTTAGGAATTTTTATCGGTGAGACTGGCCAAAGAGATTTTTTCAAATTTGATAGAGACGGATTTTGCCAAATCGGTTTAATGACTTTGTCATATAACCACAACTTTCCAAAACCCAATGCATCGAATAGCCACCCCAAAAACAAAAATACCGAAGCTAGCGCGTAACCGAACAAAGCGGGGATGGCAAATGCGACCGACACCACGGAAAAATCATCTGTAACGCCAGGGCCTTTGAGCCAATGCATCCAATCTAACCCAAATAGGTCTCCCTGCACAGCAGTGTACAAAAATACACCCACCAATACGAAGCTACCAATAAAATATACCCATCCTAAAACTCTGGTAGCTCGTTTTTCTACATCAAGCCTTATCAGGCCTTTGAAGAAAAGAGCAAGACTTAGCGCTATGATAAAGCCCGATGCAATCCCGACAGAATAAAATACTGTAAACACTATCATAGGCACTGCAATGATTACACCTGCAATAAACCCTATCGTAAATAATTTATTGGCTAACATTTTTGCCCTTAAAGCAATGTCCCCTAATCCGTATTTTCTTGCTTCTTTTTTCTTCGCAAAGAATTTCTTTAGCAGATCCTTAAGTTCTTTTTTTGTTTTTATTTCTCTAAAATCATCTATGGGAATCTTATCTTTTGTACTAAACTCCGGCACCTTTTGTTTAAGGTCGTTATATAACTCACCGCCTACTCCAGCCACATATATCCTGAAATCATCTAACCATAAGTTCGGGAGCGATTTAATCATATTCCATGGGGTCAGGCGCTTTACATTACCTTCAAACAGATAATTTGGCTTGGAAGTCCACCACCTATAGAAGAATCCGAATGACCATGAATAGAAAATAGCTATACCCCAGATAAACGGCCAGTAGTTAGACCAGTAAAGGGCGGCTTCTATCATAAGCTCTGTTCCTACTATAAGAGTCCATTTTCTGGCTATTGCGGCCTGTATAAAGGTCTCGCGCGCGGTTTTAGCGCCGGTCTCTTTAAAGGCGCCCCACACTACCGGTCCTTCGTCCACATTATGCGCGTTTAATAACTTATATAGATATGCCGTCCTTTTAAGCAGATACACAACTATGGGCACAGAGACAAGGTATGGGGTCACCCACGACATAAGCATGCTGCTTAATGGCTGATTGATAAAAGGCGGAAGAAGTTCTGTTACAAAAGATGAATTTGCCCAGATAGGCATCCAGTGACTAAAAAGTGCCGTTACCCAGAGAGGCGAAACCATATAAACCGCAAGCATGATACCCGCGACTACCCACATCGTAGGGATGAATCTGCCCATCAACCGCTTTATTGTAAGAAACGCAAAAATGGATAGCGCTATGCCCCCTATCCAATAGGACTGAAAATAACACATAAGGGCTGTCGTGGTGCCCATCGTTGTAATCGCATATACTGCTGTTTCGATTTGGTTTATCTTCCTCGGCATGTCAGGGAAACCTGCGACGGACCTTTCAAACAGTCCCTTCATGTTTCGCAGTACATCATATATGGGGTTGGTCAGGTATGTGGCATTGGCAAAATGTAATAGGCCGAGCTTCCTCGCTATACTTACAGCACCGTAATGCTTTGTTTCTTCTTTTGTCGATATCTGGGTCATTATGACCATGGCTATGATCATGAATATAAGCAGGCCGATAGCCAGCCATTGACCGGTCGCGTTCAATATTGGACCGGCAAATATTTGCGCCATGGGAGAATTGATCCATAAGAGTATAAGTATCGGACTTATCATATAGGTAAAGCCTATTAACTTTTCCATTGCTTTAGCAAATCTCGGATGTTTTGCCTCTGACTTATGATAGGCCCAGGCCATTAACACAAGGACTCCCAATATGGTCATAACCAATAAAGCTATGCCCAGCCATTGTCCGTTTGCCAGGCTGGATAAAGTTTGCTGGCCGTATTCCTGAAGCCTCTGAATAGGCTGTATCTTATCCGCAATACCGGAGTATGTCTGGGCTATCCAGGATTGGCGCAACCATAATACAAATATCGGGCCTATCATATACATCATAACGCATATACTCATGAGATATCTTTGCTGCATATCAACCCCGGCCGTGAAGATATGGTATATGTACAAGACAACTCCTTTCCACCATCTCATTTCGCGTTCTTCCTGGGCCTTTGCATTGGCATTGGCAGGTTCAAATATCATAGCCCGCACTGAATGCATAACCCTGCCAAAAGTGCACTCGAAGTAATCATGAGATAATTCCTGGAAATATCCGGCTAAAAATACGCCGAAATGATACATGCCTTCCTTGCCGCCGAATATCCAAAGACCGGCGGACATGCCTATCAATGCCCATGTACCAAAATAAGAAACTCCGAAAAAATACGCAGCTAATAATCCTAATGATGTCCCTCCTAACATACCTATAAAATATAATCTTGGTAGCGGGGAAATAAATCTGTTTGGCCCGTACAGATAGATGCCTTCTTTAAACGGCCTCGCAAGACGCTTTAATGAAAAAGCTTCAGATATAGGTGGTTTATCGGGTCTTTTTATTCCTCTCAACCATGGTTGAATAACGATAAGGCCTTTGCCGTAGAAAGAGCTGGTAGGATTCCATGCATTATCTTTTCTCTTTATGATCAGTCTTAAAACAAGCCCAATAAAGCCGCCTGCGCTAAATCCTATAAGAGCTAAATTTAACCCGCCAAATAGCGTTCCTAATGTAAGGCCTATTACAGAGCCTATTATCAATGAATGCCATATGGTAACAGGGGCATTACTAAGATTGAACATCATCGAATTTTCAAAGTGCGCCACAGCCTGTTGGGCTGTCGCCAAATATTGAGCATACGGAGTGCGGCTTTCGGGCGCCGGCACAAACGGTTCGGGTATGCCGATATCCGGCTCAAGGTCCGCGGTTATATAAATATATGGCGTTACGAATGTGACTTCGGGATGCGCGGCGCCATCTTCTATTATTTTTCTTATCGGATCGACCATAGGATCAAGTTCTCTTGCCCTTGCGTCAATCTGTTCAGGCGTTGGATTTAAGTTGTCTTCCCCCATAAGTTCCTCTTTTGCTTCACGTACAAATACCGGCCTGGGATCTGGAATACCCGCGCCGTTCTTATTATCGAGCGTAAATATCGCCCAAGGGGGAAGGTATTCCCCCTCTTTTTTATCTTCCGGAGTGACAAGCTGAGCCCGTTGTGTGACCGGGTCCAGATTAGCGAGAACATCGGTGTAAAGAAGCGGTTTTTTAGGATCGAATCCTGCCGGGGACTTAAACCCTAACAGCCTCATGTCGCCCCATATTTTGTTTATCATGGGCCTTTTCGGCATATCGTATCCTTTGGCCTCTAAAATATGGGAGCCTTTTTCGCCTGAGACGTATATGGCCCATGCCGTGCCTATAACTATACCGATAGTCATGCCAACGGCTATGGCCGATAAGGCTGAAAAACCGAATAATACCGGTAAAGATACCCAGGTTATAATGGTTGAGATAGCTGTCGCATAGGCTCCTTTTAAAAATACATCGTGAGATAGCTTATAGCCCACATGCAATTCACCGGCGCTTTCCGGCTTTACAACCCCCTGGCCTATAAGCCTTAAAAGATCGGATAGAGAAAGGAATTTCTTGTCCAGATTTATTATGGCTCTGGCTACATCCCTATCAACATATAAAATACCCTCACTCGGGAGCAATTCCCCCTTATCACGAAACTCATTTACAATAGTCTGGACTATCTTTGCATTTGCCTCATCTTCTTCATTCGGCGGTTTCGCGTTATATACGATAAATCCTATATTGCCTTTTTTCTTGTCCCGGCAATTTCTGAATGTATCTGTTATCAGTTGTCTCAACGCCGGGTCTATCGCGCCCATAGTAGGTATTGTAATAAATGACCTATGATCTTCGGGAACGCCGTCCCTATAATCCTCATGCTCAACATTTTTCATCATCTCCTTAAGAGTGGCTTTCTTATGGAAACTCAAGACCCTTGCGAAGAAGACCCTGTTAAGCCACCATCCTAATAATGCAAACAATACCAAATCAACAAGAGAGAACTGCGGAACGATCGCAAAAAAGTTGAACGAGAAAAATCTGGCAGCTACATACAGGGTGGCACCCGCTAAAACGGCTGCCATCTTCAGCTGGAAACGGGCCGGGAAATTAGGCGCTACTCTTCCTTTTTCGGCTGCTTCTTTCACCATGCTCTCCTTAGCTTTTGCGACGGCTGCCTTGATTTCACTGCGTTCTTTTTTCAACGCATCAATTTTATTTCGTATTCTGCCTAATATATTTCCTCTGTAAGGGCCGGCGGCACCTAGGTCAATATCCTTCTTGGCAGGCCTTAACCGCGCTACCCTGTTACGCCATTGTAATAACATCGCCAAAGCGGCAAAAAGTATCACTAAAGCGGCAATGGTCCCCGCAAATTTATCAGCATATCTTAAAATAGCTTTTTCATTTCTTTTGGCCATGCCCTCTCTGTGTTCAATGTAATCCCTAACCTCCGGCTCGCTTCCAGCCACAGTTTCTCTCATCTTTTCCTGGACCTGCTCCTCTATTTCCCACAATATATGGCCATTTATAATCCCTTTCATTTTTTTCTGATTTTCATCCAGCTCATTGCTATCTTCGGTAGGCGATGTAAATCTCTGCAGCCTTAGCTTTTCTTCCGGATCCGTTATTCCGCTGATATATTCGACTAAAGCATCCTTTACGTCCTTCTTTGTGGGGTATCCTGTTATTTCGCCATTTATTATTTTCGCGACCAGGCTATCAGCGACAGAGCGTTCCATTAATACCAGCGATTCAATACAACCGCTCTTTCTTACTCTATATATTTCACGTAATAGTTCCGCTGTGCTCAGCGGTAAAGTAATGCCCCAATCCTTCGCGACTTCGCTGGTAATAGCAGCGGCATCGTTAATAAGGGCTTTGATCTGGCTTCTTGAGATCCCGAGCCTATTACCGCTGCTGTCACGCTCACCTCTTTCATATTGCCTTAACAGATTCATCCAATATTCAAGCTCGCCTTTGACTATGCCGTCTTTGTCGATATTATGTACCCTGAACATCTCATTAAAGAATTCGGGCAGAGGCATGTCTTTTTCTCCGTTGGAAAGCTTTCTTTCCACGGGCCTTGTGACCATCCTCATGATAATGTATTTGTCTATTTTTTCCCTGCTAAACATGTCCGGGGTATAATCGATCTCGCTGAATTCCAAAGACCTTGCTATGTCTATCACAGACGCGGAGATATCGAAAAGGTCCCTGACATCTTCAACCTTTTCCGGGTCAGAAGAAAAGAGCCCTTGATTCGCGGGAAGCATATTGCCTAACTTGCTCTCCCAATAGGCACATTCGTCATCGCTCAGTATCCTGAGCATATGCCGGCCTTCCCATAATACAAACCTTCTCCTCTCCTGCTCTGGACCGGTTGTTCTGTTATATGCCTCGTCCTTACCCTTGGACAACACGCTGCGGAAGGTCGACTCCGTATGCCAATCTGTTATTTTCCTACCAAGATCGAATATGATACGGTCGCCCCTCATAAGGCTTTTAATGCTTTTTCCGTATTCGGTAACTCTTACGACAATCTCGTCAAACATCATGTCTCTTCTTAAATAACCGCGGGAGAGCTGCTGGATCTTTACGCCATATTCGAAGAATTCTCTGCGCGATACCTTCATATTCTTATCGAAGTCCTTGCTCGCGAGCCAGGATATATCCGGCCCTCTCAAAATCTCTATCGGCCTTTGCGAATCGGGCAACCACAGTTCGTGGTACAACTTTATTACCTCTTTTAAGGCATCCATATCCACTTCTTTATTTACAACAGCATTTGCCCACGCGGTAAGACGGCCCATATCCTCGCCATCCGTATTGGCTATATTGAACTTTTCGCCATAAAAAATTTTAAGATAAGGCGCTATCTCATCCTCAACAATTAGGAATTGTTTTACAACCCCTATAAGGCTATCGGATGAAATATTCTTATCTCCCGCCTTAAGCCTTTTTGTAATTTCATCCCTTATAGTAGTTATTTTTATAGCGTCTATCTGCGACTGTTTAAGCAATTTTGTTATGGATAACTCCGTTTTGACAAAATTATTAAACCCTTTATCCGCGAATGTTTTAAATAATAACTCAAACATCGCCGGATCTTTTAGCGCTCCATTCGCGTCAAAGAACCTTGCCCAATATCTGTGATTTATGGCAATGTCCCTGGCTATGGCCATCATTATTCCGTCCCTGTCTGATGCGTCGCTATATCCCGCTACATCTCTAAGGACCCGATCTATCTCGCTGTTCTTTTTTAGATTATTGAATATATCAAACATGGATTCCGCTTTTGGTTTAGGCGATCCTGTTTCGGTAAAGAAATGTTTCCATGTATAATAATCCGTCACTATTTCCCTGGCTATGGCCGTTATCCGACCGGCCTCCTGGTTATCATCGTCTGCCAGATAACCGCTGATGCCTTCCTGGAGATTGGGAATGACCGTTCCAAACAACTGCTTGACGTTTGTATCGCGCTGGGCCTTCTGCTTATCCCCTTCGGGCGTCCCTGCCTTATCTTTGTCAGCGTCTATTGTGCCATCGGACG
>JAUYOL010000004.1 GCA_030695905.1 Candidatus Omnitrophota bacterium
TCATATTCTTGCGCAACTCAAACACCCTCTCTCTATCTCTCATAATATACCTCATCTTTCCACCTCCATAATTTACCTTAAAAACAAACAAAAAACAAAAAGAGAATAAAAACTTTGTGCACACATATCGTGGATAATGCAGAAAAGTTAGTCATTCAAAAAGTTAGTATTAGTGCCTTGACGCTCATTATTATGTAATGTATACTTGTATTAAGTTGGGGGAGATATTTTTTTTGAACACTAATTAAAAAAATTTATAAAGTTTATAAGGTGACGCTATGAGGGAAGTTATATTCAAAAACTTATGGTCGGTGCAAACGCACAAAAAAGACATCTTATTAAAAGAGATGTTTGAGCGGGACGGTGTTGTCGCTAAGACCGAAAGAAGGTCTTTCTATTTTATAAAGGATGTCACGCATCTTAAAAGCGATGACGAGCTTAACAAGTGGGTAAATGTACAGGACAATAAAAGCGAGCCTATCAAAAGACATTTTCATATAATGAAAGAACATAGCGATCTAAGTGGTACCGATAGGTTTATGTGTAAAATTCTTGGCACATTCTATGCTGTCGTCGACAAAGATGTATATACGATAGCTTTTTTGCATTCTTTTAAAGTAAGTTTTGCCAAAAACTCACTGATAAAATAGCAGGAGGTGCCGCATGCCGTACACCGCAACAAGAAGGCTGCATCATATTTCGGGCAGGAAAGTATCGAAATATGCGATGTATAGAAAAGCGAGAAGGATGTGTAATGAGATAAACTCAAAACTATCTTTTTTGGAGTCCAAATTTCTGAAAAGCAGGCTCCATAACGTATAAAACAGGAGGATAGGTTAAAAAGCGAGCCGCCGCAGCGCGTTTTACGCTGCGGCGGCTATATTTATGCGCAATTTCCCGCTGCCTTGACAATGATATCATTATATGATATACTTATTAAACTTTTTATCCCCAAAGGCTATCTTATGCAAATATTGTCCAGAATAAACTGGGTAGACATCGTTGTCTTAATTCTAATGGTTAGAATAAGTTACGTAGCTTTTATGGACGGTTTGAGCCATGAGATATTTCCATTTTTTGGCACCGTAGCGGTATTTATATTAAGCCTGCATTACTATACAGGGCTTGGTGAGGCCATTTCGCAGAACCTGGGCAATATGCCGGCCGAGGTGTCAAACTGCCTGGCGTTCATAATACTGGTCGTGACGCTTGGGTTCATTATAAAGTTCATAAAGATCATTCTTGACAAGATGGTCAAGGTCCAGTGGCATCCGGTGATAGAGAAATTTGGCGGATTGTTTGTGGGTATACTGAAGGCTTATGTGATTATCGCGATGATTGTTACTATTTTGGCACTTATACCATTGTCATATCTTCAATGGTCGGTAAAGGAAAGGTCGCTTACGGGTAAGTATATATTAATGGCAGGCCCCGAAATTCACGGAAAAGCTAAAGTTTTTTTATCGGATAATTCTACCATTCCCAAAAAAGCTCCCCCCAAAAAATAGCTTTCATAAATAATAAGAGTCAGAAAAGGTTAAGAAAGTAAGGAGAGTTAAGATGAAATTAATAGACATCTATAGACTTGCCATCAAAAAAGGCATCGAAAAAGATCCGCGCTCCAAGACCCAGATAACTAAGCAGCTTTCTGAAGAGAAGAAGTATTTTCGCAAGCTCAAAGGCGTAGACGCGAAATGCTATGACAAAGAGCGCCTCGTAAATCCTTATGCTGATACAAGGATACTGTATGGGGATCCAGAAAAAGATATAAGGACAGCGATAGTTGGCGTCGACATGGAAGGGCCGGAGCTGTTGGTGGCGGACCGCCTGAATGAAAAAGGCAAAGATATAGATCTCGTTATCGCGCACCATCCGGAAGGTACCGCGTATGCCAATTTTTACGATGTAATGCATCTGCAGGAGAACGCTCTTGCCAAACTCGGTATTCCTCTTGAGATCGGAAAAGAATTGTTAAAAGAGAGGATGGGGGAGGTCGAACGCGCGGTCGCTCCGGCAAATCACTTAAGAAGCGTCGACGTAGCCAGCTTGCTGGATATTCCATTTATGTGCATACACACGCCGGCCGATAATCATGTTAATAACTATCTTCAGAAATTATTTGATACTAAAAATGCCAAAACCCTTGAAGATGTCCTGAATATACTTAAGAGTATCCCGGAGTATGCGGATGGGCTAAAGAAACATGCCGGGCCGCGCATCTTGATAGGCGATTCAAAGAAGAAGGCCGGAAAAGTGTTTGTAGATATGACCGGCGGCACGGAAGGGCCCAAGAGAATATTTTCGCGCCTCTCCCAGGCCGGTGTAGGCACTATAGTGGCGATGCACTTGGGTGAAGAGCATTTTAAAAACGCGAAGGCCGAGATGATAAACGTCGTTATAGCGGGCCATATTGCCAGTGATAATCTCGGGCTGAATCTAATTTTGGATGAAATCGAAAAGAAAGAGAAGATGCGCATAATCCCTTGTTCGGGATTTGTCAGAGTAAGAAGATAGAATGGCGATACCGCAGAATATAATAGACCAGATACAGACCAGGTCGGACATAGTAGAGGTCATATCGCGCTATATCCCGCTTCAGAAGGCAGGCAGGAATTATAGAGCGCCGTGCCCTTTTCACCATGAGAAGACGCCATCTTTTATAGTCAGTCCTGATAAGCAGATATATCATTGTTTTGGCTGCGGTGCCGGCGGCAACGTGTTTAGTTTTGTGATGAAGCATGAAAACCTGGAATTTCCCGAAGCGGTAGAGGCGCTGGCTGAAAAGGCCGGCATAAAATTGCCGCGTTTTGGCCCGCAGGGTAAGGAGTTTTCCTCTCTTGCGAACCAGCTATATAAGATAAACGAACTCGCGATATCCTTTTTCCAGGAAAACCTTAATCGTAACCAGGCGGCAAAAGATTACCTGGTCTCAAGAGGCATAGGCGAAGAGATAATAAAAAACTTCAGGATAGGCTATGCCCCTGACGGCTGGGAAAACGGATTGAATTTTTTTAAGAAGAGAAGCATTGATGGCGCGATCCTTGAAAAGGCGGGCCTGGCGATATCCAATGAGAAGGGCGGCTACTACGACAGGTTCAGAAAACGCCTCATGTTCCCAATATTTGATCTTAAGGGCAGGGTGTTAGGGTTTGGCGGGAGAGTGCTGGATTCGAGCCTTCCAAAATATATGAATTCACCTGAGACATGCATATATTCGAAGGGCCGGCATTTATATGGGTTAAATCTCAGCAAAGACGAAATAAAGAAGCAGGGTTATGCGCTGATAGTGGAAGGTTATCTCGATTTTATCATACCCTATCAGGCCGGCGCGAAGAATATAATAGCTACGCTGGGCACGGCTCTTACTATAGACCAGGTGAAGCTTTTAAAGCGGTTTGCTAACACCAGTATAATGGTATATGACCCGGATGAGGCAGGCGAAGCGGCAAGCCTGCGCAATATGGATATGTTCATAGGTGAAGGGGTGAATGTTTATATAGCGGAGCTGCCCAAAGGATTTGACCCCGATAATTATATACGAAAATTCGGGACGGATGATTTCATAAAGATGACAAAGTCCAGTAAGAACCTATTTGATTACAAGCTGTACAAACTGTCATCCAGATTCGATATTAAAACAGCGCATGGCAAGGCTGCGATAGCCGGAGAGATGCTGCCGACCATTTCCAGGATAGAGAACGCGGTGTTGAGATCGAATCTCGTGAAGAAATTAGCTGAAAAATTATCCGTGGACGAAGAGTCAATAAGGACCGAATTAAGAAAAGTAAAACCGGATTATGGGGCGCGTACCTATAATGTTACGCCGGTGGAAGCAAGGAAGGATTCGAAGAGCGCCGAGAAGATGGTATTGGCCCTGCTGCTTGAAGGGGAGAGTTTTGTGCGGCGCGCCAAGGAGTCGCTGACATTGGATGAGTATAAGGACTCGCTGGTAAGAGATGTTATCAAAGCGGTTTACGATCTATCAAGAGAAGAAAAGAATATAACAGCCGTCAGGCTGATGAATCATTTCGACAATAACGAAGACGCTTCAGATCTTATATCCGAGGTTGTCCATATATCGGAGACGCTGGATAATAAAGACAAGATACTCTTGGATTGTATAGCAAAGATAAAGAGGGACAACGTAAAGGACAGGCTCTCAAGGCTTCAGGACGCCATAAAGGTTGCGCATGCTTCTAACGATGACAATTTGGTTACGAAGCTTGTTAGTGAGTATACCGAGCTTTTGAAAGTGAATAAGACTTAAGAATGAAAAAAAGTAAAAGGAAGATAATGAAAAGAAGAAAAATAATCAGAAGGCCCAGGATGAAGAGTATCTTCAAGAAATTCGACCTGAGGGCCAAGAACAAAAAAGAAGTGAAGCCGGAAATTAAAGAACCGGCGGCAAAGAGGAAGATATCCAAGGAACTTTCCGAACTGATAGCCCTGGGTAAGGAGAAGGGGCATCTTACGTTCGAAGAGGTCAATAATATACTGCCTGTAGATATAGTTTCTTCGGAAGAGATAGATGAAATACTAAGCGTATTAGGCGATGAAAATATAAAACTTGTAGATACAGAAGAGGAACTTACCGAAAAACCCGCGGAAGAAGGAGTGGAAGAAAAGAAGGAAGAGGTGGCGCCGGTTGTGGAAGAGCCCGCCAGGACGGTGCAGGTAGACGACCCGGTAAAGATGTATCTGCGGCAGATGGGCCAGATATCGCTTTTGACCAGAAAAGAAGAACTTGAAATAGCCGGTAAGATAAAAGATTCGGAAGGTAAGCTGAGGGATGTCGTTTCAGATCTTCCGGTTGCTAAGACTAAAGCGCTTGAAATACTGGACAAGGCCTTAAAGGAAGAGGTAAATGTAGAAGAGTTCCTCAATATAGATCCAAAGTTTAAGCTTTCAAGACTGAAGAAGAAGATGGCGAGCCTGGCGGATGGCTTGAGAAAAGCCAGGACCCCTTCGAGCATAGGACGGCTGGTAAAAGAGGCTAATTTCGCGATGCCGGTTGTTGAAGAGATGGTGAAGAAAATAGAGGAATGCCTTGTAGAACATTCCAAAGTCGAAGGGCAGTTAGCCAGAGCCAGAAAATCAAGAAGCAGGGATGATATTAAAAGGCTGCGTAAGCAAAAGAACAGAATTGAAAGGGATCTTGGTGAGCCCGCTGACGAAATGCGGGAACATTTTAAGCTCGTAAAATCATGCGAGATTAAACTTAATAAGCATAAGAAGGAACTTGTTGCGGCAAATTTAAGGCTTGTGGTAAGCATTGCCAAAAAATATACCAATAGAGGCCTCTCATTTTTAGATCTCATACAGGAAGGTAATATCGGGCTTATGAAGGCTGTCGATAAGTTCGAATATAAGAGAGGATATAAATTTTCCACATATGCGACATGGTGGATAAGGCAGGCTATAACACGTTCGATAGCCGACCAGTCCAGGACGATAAGGATACCTGTGCATATGACAGAGACTATAAATAAATTGATAAGGATATCCAGATCGCTCGTCCAGGAAAATGGAAAGGAGCCGACGCCTGAAGAGATAGCGCACAAGATGAGGATGCCCGTAGACAAGGTAAGAGGCATCCTTAAGATAGCGCAGGAGCCAATTTCACTGCAGACGCCTATAGGCGAAGAGGGTGATACGCATTTCGGTGATTTCATAGAGGACAAAAGAGCTGTGTCTCCTGCAAATGCTACGGCCTATTCCATGTTGAAGGAAGAGATGGATGACGTATTGGGTACTTTGACAGAGCGCGAAAAGAAGGTATTGAGGCTGCGGTTTGGAATAGGTGACGGTTATCCGAGGACGCTTGAAGAGGTGGGTGCCATATTTAAGGTTACCAGGGAGCGCGTCCGACAAATAGAAGCGAAGGCATTGAGGAAGCTGAGACATCCGACGCGTTCAAGAAGATTGAAGAACTTTTTGGCAATGGGCTCGGGCGAGTAAGTTATGCTGAAAAAAAGCGTTATCTTTTTTATCGCGACTTGTCTGTTAATGTTAGCCGCAGATTATGCGCATAGCGTATACCTAAAGGACGTTGGCCAGCAGGTGGAAGGCAGACAGCTGACCAATAAGAAGATGTGGACAAAGATTTTAAGGGATATGCCGGCCCGGCAGATAAAGGATATATTAGGAGAGCCGGAACGCGCGGTGGAAGGTGTTACTACGATATGGTTTTATCAAAAGGGCGGCAGCGTGGAATTTTCTAATGGCAAAGTCATTAAATGGATCAAGCCCTATTCCTGGGATTATTAAATCCGCTTTACACTTTCCTGATAATTCAGTATAATAACACCTTCTAAAATAGTGGGCCCGTAGCTCAGTCGGTAGAGCAGGAGACTCATAATCTCTTGGTCCAAGGTTCGAGTCCTTGCGGGCCCACCATACTAGTTCAGTTTACGAGTTGTTTGTAAGGTTAGCGGGTATAGAGGGCGGGCACTTAGCTCAGCTGGTTAGAGCGCTGCGCTCACATCGCAGAGGTCAGAGGTTCGAGTCCTCCAGTGCCCACCACTTCCTGGAAATTATTTTATGATAAATCTCGAAGAACAGATTAAGTTACTGGTCGAACTCCAAGGGCTCGATACGCAAATTTTCAGGCGCGAAAAAGACCTATTTGACATGCCTGAAAATTTAAAGAAGCTCGACGAAGAGTTTAAAGCCAAGATGGCAGGCCTGAAAGCCCTCGAGGATAATTTAAAATCCATGCAGGTAAAGCGCAGGGACAGGGAGAATGATCTGGCGACTAAAGAAGGCTCTATAAAGAAACTGCAGACGCAGCTGTATCAGCTTAAGACAAACAAAGAATTCTCTACGATGCAGGAAGAGATAGCCAGGATCAAAGCGGATAACTCTTTGATAGAAGAAGATATTTTAAAGATATTCGATCAGGTTGATATTGAAAATGGGAAGATCTCAAAGGAAAAAGAATTTTTGAAGGGCGAAGAGGTAAAGCTGAATGACCAGAAACGTAAAGTAGAAGAAGAGACCAAGCGCATAAAAGCAGAAGCAGATTCACTAAAGACGCAAAGGGTTGCGCTTGTGGAAAAGGTGGATAAGACAATTCTTGCCAGATATGACAGGATAATAAAGGCGAAAGACGGCCTTGCGGTAGTGCCGGTGGCAGGCGGATCATGCCAGGGATGTTTCAGGATACTTCCTTTTCAGGTTATACACGAGATAAGGATGAAGAAGGATCTTGTTATTTGTGGAAGCTGCGCTCGGATACTTTACCTTGAAGAATAAGCGCCTTGAAATTTATGTAGATGGCGGTGCCAGAGGCAATCCGGGTCCTGCGGGGGTCGGAGTTGTTATACTGGATGCCGGTGGCAAGAAGATAAAAGATGTTTCGAAATATATAGGCGAGGCCACAAATAATATCGCGGAATACAACGCGCTTATCTATGGCCTGGAAGAAGCTCTGATGCTAAGAGCCGACGAGGTAAAAATAAATCTGGATAGCGAGCTTGTAGTCAAGCAGATCAATGGTGAGTATCGAGTAAAAGATGCGAACCTGAAACCGCTTTTTGAAAGAGCGCTTAATATGTTGAAGAGTTTTAAGAATTTCGAGATTAATCACATAGACCGCTCAAAGAATAAAGAAGCGGATAAGCTGGTAAATAGAGCTATTAACTTAGCGAGTTTAATATAGTTTTAGCGAGCCGGATGGTCGCCCGCCGATAAGATCGGCGAGAGGAAAGTCCGAGCTCTAAAGAGCAGCGTAACGGCTAATGGCCGTCCGTCGAAAGACGAGGATTAGAGGACAGAGACGAGGCTCCGTCAATTGTTGTATGACGGAGAGTGAGACGACCAATCTCTACGCGGAGCAAGACCAAATAGGTCTCGATTAAGGAGTTGCTCGCTCCTACTGCAAATTGATCTTCGTTAGCGGGTAGTAAATTCCGCGAAGCGAAACACGTCAGTATCGAGACGGGTAAGGTCGCTTGATCCTGCCAGTAATGGCGGGACTAGATAGATGACCATCTCATTCTGTGCAAACAGGATAAGACAAAACTCGGCTTACAGGCTCGCTAATATTTAAAGGGCGCTTCAATTCGAAGCGCCCTTTTTGTTCCTCATCCCATCAGTACTATTAGCAATAAATATACATGATAAATGCTTGACATGGGTGGTGGCATAGTGTATACTTTATATCACGTAGTGGTGAAAAGTGGTATAAAGTGGAGGAAGGCCATCTGTGTTCTACGGTGAATATGAGCATACAATAGATAAGAAGGGCAGGATCATCATCCCGTCGAAGTTCCGTGATTTTTTAAAGGAATACGACATAAAAAAGATGTTCGTCACAAGAGGCCTTGATAAGTGCCTCTTTTTATTTACCGAAGATGAATGGAAGACGCAGGAGGCAAAATTTAAATCCATTCCGTTTACAAAATCTGAATCGAGAAAATTTAACAGGCTTTATTTTTCCGGCGCGGCTCTGGTCGAATGCGATGCGCAGGGCAGAATCCTTCTTCCGAAATATCTTAAGGATTTTGCCGAGATAAAAAGGGACATAATGTTTATCGGCGTTTCGAACAGAATGGAAGTCTGGTCGAAAGAAGTATGGCAGGAGTATTATAAAACTTCCAAAGGCTCTTACGAAGAGATAGCCGAAAGCCTAATGTCTGCGGAAGGGTAATAATATAGATCGGAGGTGGCTTGTATGAGTCCCAGATATCGCAAGTGCGGCAAAAAAGTAAAACTCTATAATGCCAACATGGACGCGTTTATCGAGCGCTTAAGAAGAGTAAGGGCTCTTAACAGCGATCCGTCCTTTTTTGGCATGGATTCAGATAACGTGAAAAAATTTTCTTTCCATAAGTTCGAGATATTAACAAAACTTTTATAATAAGCGGAGTATCTGTAGTGTGCATCAGAGTGTAATGATTGAAGAGGCTATAAGTTCTTTGAATTTGAAACACGGTTCAATCGTGGTAGACGGGACGGTCGGCGGCGGCGGGCATTCTCTCCAGATACTTAAGATGATAACCCCGGCCGGCCGCATGATAGGCATAGACGCGGACGCCAGCGTGTTAAAGATAGCGCAGGAAAGATTAAAAGATTTTAGCGGCTCTTTCACATTAGTGAATGACAACTTCAGGAATATCGACAGGATACTCTCGAAAGAGAACGCAAAAGACTTGGACGCCATCCTTTTGGATATCGGCATATCGTCTTACCAAATAGAAGATACGTCAAGAGGGTTTAGTATAAAAAACAATAGCCGTCTCGACATGAGGATGGATCCCAGGTCCGGCATAACGGCCTATGATATCGTAAATAGGTACAGCGAAAAAGACCTGTCGGATATTATAGAAGAATACGGCGAAGAGAGGTTCCATAATAAAGTTGCCCGCTACATAGTTTACGCAAGGCAGAAAAAACCGATAGAGACAACTCAGGAATTGGCGCTGATTGTGCGCAGGGCAGTCGGATACAGATACAGAAATTCCAGGATAGATCCTGCGACGCGGACATTCCAGGCTATAAGGATAGAGGTAAACGACGAACTTAGATCCCTGGAAGAAGGTTTAAAGAGCGCTATATTTTGGCTGAAAACCGGCGGACGGATAGTAGTGATATCGTTCCATTCGCTTGAAGATAGAATAGTAAAGAATTTGTTTAAAGGGTATGCGGAATTAGGGATTTTAAAAATTATAACAAAAAAGCCTTTGACGCCTTCGCAGGATGAAGTATTTAATAATCCGCGCGCAAGAAGCGCAAAGATGAGAGTAGCGGAAAGGATTAAATAGCAATTATGAGAATCGCAAGGTACGCGATATCGATATTGATATTAACGGTCGCGGCGTTAGTATATGTTCACCAGCAGATAGAGCTGGTTAAGTTAAGTTACGAAATAGATTGCAAGGATAAAAAGGTCAAGGAGATGCTTGACCAGAGGGATATCCTGCGTTATAATATATCCAATTTAGAGTCACCCTCCAGGTTGGAGAACGCTCTTTCGCTGAAGAAGGTCGCGGTTTCTTACCCTAAGAAGGGGCAGGTTATTATTTTGTCAAAGGCGCATTCGTATTCAAGAGCTTTGCCTGTTTTGGGCACATCTAATCTCGAAGAACGGACGCCCATTTTTAGATTTTTTGATTTTCTCGCAGGACGCGCAGAAGCGCACGCCAGAGAAAAATAGATTTTAATAGCATAAGCACAGTTTTAAGGATTTTCAGTTCGTGCATAGCGGAATTTTTAGGACTCGCCAGGTATTCGTCTTTCTTTTTTTTCTCCTATCTTTAATGCTTCTTATCGTACGTCTATTTTATCTCCAGGCAGTAAGATATCCTTTTTTTCATAAGTTAGCCAATGAAGAGCACGCATTTTCTGAAAAACTACAGCCGAAAAGAGGAACCATATTCGACAGAAATATGCGCGTTCTCGCGGTTAATCTTAACAGGGAATCAGTATTTGCAAATCCACGCCAGATAAAAGATAAAAACCAGGCCGCAAAAATCCTCGCTTCCGTATTAAGTTTAGATAAAAATGTTGTTGCGGAAAAAATTTCCAGAGACAAAGGGTTCGTGTGGATAAAGAGGAAGATTACCACAAAAGAAGCCCTTGACCTGAAAAAATGCAATCTTAAAGGCATAGACTTTGTCGAAGAGTCAAAGAGATTCTATCCCAACCTGCAGTTAGCATGCCACGTTCTCGGCTCTGTCGATATCGACAACAAGGGCTTGGAAGGCCTCGAATCCCTTTATAATAGTTATCTTAAAGGCGAGGGCGGGTGGCTGGTATCTATGCAGGACGCGAAGAAAAACCTGTTAAAATCCTACCAGGAAGAATTTTTGGCCCCGAGAAATGGTTACAACCTTGTACTTACGATAGACGACGTTATACAGAATATAGCCGAAAGAGAACTATTTAAAATGTACGATAAATATCACGCGAAAGGCGCGTCTATTGTAGTGATGGATCCAAAGAATGGCGATATCCTCGCGCTTGCCAGTTATCCCAATTTTAACCTTAACAATGTGTCTAACAGGTCAACGGAATCTTTAAGAAACAGGGCTATAAATGATTTTTTTGAACCGGGAAGCATATTTAAGATCATTACCGCGAGCGCCGCTCTTGAAGAAAATGTAGTAAATTTCAATGACAAGTTTAATTGCGAAAACGGCGCCTGGAAGATAGGCAAAAGGGTTTTACATGACCACAGGCCGCATGGTATATTAACATTTAAGGAGGTCATTGAAAAATCCAGCAACATAGGTACGGTAAAAGTAGCCAGTCTTTTTGGACCCAAGAAGATGTATGAGTATATGCGTCTTTTCGGATTTTATGAAAGGACAGGCATAGATTTGCCGGGTGAGGTAGTAGGCATGAACAGGCCCCTGGCTGGCTGGACCCCATCAAGCATGTATGCGATACCGATGGGTCAGGAGGTGACCTCCACGACCATGCAGCTTGCGCGCGCGATGGCGGTTATAGCGGATAACGGATTTTTAGTCAAACCCCGTATAGTTAAAAAGATCATAGATGAAGATGGCGAAGTGGTGAAAGAGTTTCCTATCCAGGTGACGAGGAAGGTCATTTCTCCACAGGTTGCGGCCAAGGTAAGAGGGCTCCTGATGGGTGTCATTGAATCCGGCACAGGGCAAAAGGCCAAGATGGAAGAGTTCAGCGCGGGAGGAAAGACCGGCACGGCGCAGAAGGTAATCGGTGGTTTGTACTCGCACGATAGCTTTGTGGCTTCATTTATAGGTTTTGCTCCGGTGTCGAAACCGGTCCTCGCTGTAGCTGTATGTGTTGATGAGCCGCGGCCTGTATATTATGGAGGTGATGTGGCCGCTCCTGTTTTTAAAAATGTCGTAGACGAGTCTTTAAAATACCTTAATATAAAAGATGCATATATGCCTGTGAGGCAGGCCATCGCGAAGCGATAGATAATATTTATGCCCCGAATAAAAAATATATTTAATGGAATAAAATACAAGTCAGGCGCGGACTATTCAGCTATAAATATAAAAGCCATCAAGGATGATTCCAGGCAAGTCAAAAAAAGAGACCTATTTATAGCGACGCGCGGATATAGCACGGATGGGTACAGGTTTATAGGCCAGGCCATAAAGAATGGCGCGAGTGTTGTAGTTTCAGACAGGGACTTCAGGGCTCCCGGAGATATAAAAAAGATAATAGTCAAAGACGCCCGCCTCGCAGTTCCCGCGATAGCGAGTAATTTTTATGGTCATCCATCAGGCGTTTTAAAGCTCGTTGGAATTACCGGTACGAACGGGAAGACCACTATAACATATTTAATGGAAAACATCCTTAAGGCCGCGAAGAAGAGATCCGGAGTCATAGGTACGATAAATTACAGGATAAATGGTAGCCAGATACCCGCCACTAACACTACGCCGGGGGCGTTGGCCCTACAGTCGCTATTGTATCAAATGCTAAAGAACAAGACGAAATATGTGCTGATGGAAGTATCGAGCCACTCACTTGATCAGGATAGGGTGGGCAAAGTATTTTTTGATGTGGGTGTGTTTACAAATATCACAAAAGAGCATCTCGACTATCATAAGACGCTCAAGAATTATCTTAAAGCCAAAACAAAATTATTCGAAAAATTGAAAAGAGATGGTGTGGCCGTGCTTAATAATGATGACAGGATGGTCGCGTCATTAAGATCCGGCATAAATAAAAAAGTTCTCACCTATGGTATCAATAAAAATTCAGATGTGACGGCAAGCAATATCAGTTTATCGATGGATTCCTCAAGCTTTACAGTCAAAACTCCAAAGGGGTCGTTTAATGTTACAACGAGGCTTATAGGCAGGCATAACATTTCGAATATTTTGGCAAGCGTGGCAGTGTCAATAGCGCTGGGTATCAAGCCGGGCGCTATAAAGAGCGGGATAGAATCTTTTAAGGTTGTGCCCGGCAGATTAGAGCCTGTAGAGGAAGGTCAGCAGTTTAAGGTATTCGTAGATTATGCTCATACGGAAGACGCTCTGCATAATGTTTTGAGCCTTTTGAAGGATGTGACCACGGCAGGCAGGATAATAACAGTCTTTGGCTGCGGAGGGAACAGGGACAGGGCGAAGCGGCCGCTTATGGGCAGTGTGGCATGTAAATTCTCCGACAGAGTCGTAGTGACGTCCGACAACCCGAGATTTGAGGATCCAATGTCGATCATATCGCAGATCGAAGAAGGCATAAAAGATAAATTTGCAAATTACGATATAGTTCCGGATAGACATGACGCGATAAACAAGGCATTGACAATGGCACGGAAGGGAGACGTTGTATTGATTGCCGGCAAAGGGCATGAAAAATGCCAGATAGTTAATGACAAGGCGCTTGCTTTTGATGATTGCGAAGTGACCTCATCAATACTTAGGACGATTATAGTATGAAAATTGAAGAAATTTTGAAAATAACAAAAGGGAAACTGTTATCCGGTGATATATCGGCCGAGATAGACCCCGCGTTGATATCGACCGATTCCAGAAATATAAAAAAAGGCGAATTCTTTTTGCCGTTGAAGGGTAGTAATTTTGACGGCGAAGAATTTATCGGCGATGTATTTAAAAAGGGCGCTATAGGCACATTTACAACGCATAGTGCGCGATATGCGGCGCATGCCAATAAGATAATTGTAAAAGTCAGCGATACGACACTGGCGCTGCAGAAGATAGCGCATCACCACAGGATGAAATACGATATCCCTGTCATAGGCGTTACCGGCAGTAACGGGAAGACAACGACTAAAGATATGATATCCCAGGTGCTTTCCAAAAAATTTAATATATTAAAGAATGAAGGGACTAAGAATAACCACATCGGTTTACCGCAAACGCTTTTAAAGTTGAATAAGAAACATGATATATGTGTACTGGAGATGGGGACGAATCATAAAGGCGAGATACGCCTATTGGCGGATATCGCAAGGCCGGGAATAGTGGTAATAACGAATATAGGGCCATCCCACCTGAAATTTTTGAAAGATTTGAAAGGGGTTTTTGAGGCCAAGAAAGAGATATTCGAGTTCTTAGGCAAGGATGGCCTGGCGGTAGTTAATGGTGATGATAAATATCTGTCGGAGCACAAGGGCGGAGCTTTTAAGATCGTAAAATTCGGCTTTGATGAAAGAAATGACTTCAGAGCCTCTCTTATTAGCGCCGGATTTGATGGCATAGAATTTTTATTGAATGATAGTACGCGATTTACACTGAATGTATTGGGAACGCATAATACCTACAATGCTTTAGCCGCTATAGCCCTGGCTCGCCATTTTAAGTTAAGTTTTGAATTAATAAGAAAAGGCCTCGCCGAATATAAGCCTACCTACATGAGGCTTAATATAAAAGAGATAGGCGGATTGATAGTTATAGATGACTCGTACAATTCAAATCCTTCATCAATGGTATGCGCTCTCCAGACCATGAAAGATCTGCCCGCAAGGTCCAAGTGGGTAGTAAGCGCTGATATGCTTGAGTTGGGATTGAGGGAGGATTATTTTCACAGGATGGTAGGCGAGTCTGTGGCTAAATTGGGTTTTAAGGGGTTACTTACCTATGGAAGCTTATCCCAGCATACATATTGCCGCGCCCTTGAGTGCGGAATGGATAAAGAGAACATATGGCACTGTTCTACCCGCGACCAGGTAGCCGATATACTGCGTAAAGTAGCCAAAAAAGGTGATGCTATATTGGTAAAGGGGTCGCGCGCGATGAAGATGGAAGAGATAATAGAAAAGCTGAAGGCTTAAAAAATGTTATACTATATTTTTTACTCATTAACAGGTTCTTGGTCAGGGTTCAATGTTTTCAGGTATATAACATTTCGCGCCGCCATGGCGGCGCTTACCGCGCTGGTATTGTCGCTGATATTCGGGCCTCTTGTAATAAGCTGGCTCAAAAAGTTAAAGTTCGGACAATATATAAGGAAGGAGCATGTAGAATCTATATACGATCAGCACAGGCACAAAGAAGGCACGCCTACCATGGGCGGCGTTCTTATAATAATTTCCATAACGCTTGCCACTATCCTGTGGGCCGATATATTAAATGTATATGTGCTGATGACGTTGGGTTCTTTCTTATTTCTTGGGGCGGTGGGATTCGCGGATGACTACATAAAGATAGTCAAGAAGAGGAACCTGGGCCTTAAGCCGGGGTCTAAATTTTTAAGCCAGGTATTACTGGCGTTTATAGTAGCTATATTCGTTATGGTCTTCACGCATATTCCCACCACATTGAATGTCCCGTTCTTTAAATTCTTTTCGCTGGAACTGGGGTTGCTCTATGTGCTTTTTGTGCTTATCGTGATAGCGGGCTCCAGCAACGCCGTCAATCTTACCGATGGCCTGGATGGCCTTGCGATAGGCTGCACAATAATAGCGGCGCTGGCTTACACGGTGCTTACCTACATTACCGGACACTTTAAGTTTGCTGAATATCTTAACGTATTTTATTTGGAGGGCGCGGGTGAATTAGCGGTGTTTTGCGCCGCGATGGTGGGGGCAGGATTAGGATTTTTATGGTTCAATTCATACCCCGCCACGGTATTTATGGGCGACACGGGATCTCTGGCCCTGGGCGGGGGGCTGGGAGTCGTGGCTGTATTCATAAAGAAGGAGTTGTTGCTATTTTTGGTAGGCGGCATATTTGTAATCGAAGCGCTGTCAGTGTTATTACAGGTGATATGGTTTAAGACGACAAAGAAGAGATTGTTTCTAATGTCGCCCATACATCACCACTTTCAGCTTCTGGGATGGCCTGAAGCCAAGATAACTACGCGCTTTTGGATAGTAGCCATAATACTGGCGCTGTTGAGTTTATCAACATTAAAACTACAATGAAGAATATGAAAGTTACGGTAATAGGTTTAGGGAATAGCGGACTGAACGCGGCTTTATTGCTCAAAGATTTAGGCGCCGAAGTAAGGGTTACGGAGGCTGCCGATAATGACGGAGTCAGGAGCAGCTTTAATAGGCTCGAACGCAAGGATGTGCCCTGTGAAATAGGTGGGCACACAAAAGGTTTTATGGAGGGCAGCTCCCTGGTGGTGGTTAGTCCCGGCGTCGAAGATTCATCCAGCGCGATAAAGTGGGCGAACGAGCTTAAGATACCGATAATAAGCGAGATGGAGCTGGGGTACAGGTATTGCAAGGGCAAGATCATCGCTATTACCGGCACGAACGGTAAGAGCACGGTAACGACTTTAATAGGCGAAATACTTAAAGACGGCGGATTGCACACGGTGGTATGCGGTAATATAGGGAATTCGCTTTGCGGCGAAATAGCCCGCGTAAAGAATGAAACATGGGTTGTTCTTGAGGTTAGCTCATTTCAGCTTGAAAGAATAGAGGATTTTAGGCCAAGGATAGCCATTATATTAAATATAACCGATGATCATCTGGACAGGTATTCAAAATTCAGCGATTATTTTAATGAAAAACTTAAGATATTCAGTAATCAGAATGAGAAAGACGTCCTGATTCTAAATCATGATGCCAAAGAATTGGAAGGGCTGGAGAGTAAGGCGAGGTCAAAAGTTTTGTATTATTCCAGGATTTCAAGCGTAAATGGCGCTTATTTGAAGGGTAGCGACATAATTTATAACCATAATGGCAAAGAAACGCAGATTTGTAATACCAGGGATATCAGGCTAAAGGGTTTGCATAACGTGGAGAACGTACTTGTATCAAGCCTTGCGGGAATTAGCGCGGGCGTAAAGCCCTTATTGATAAAAAATACCGTTAAAAATTTTAAAGGTTTAAGCCACAGGTTTGAGACTGTCAGCGCTATGGGCGGAGTAGAATATATAGACGATTCCAAAGGAACGACAGTCGATTCCACATACAGGGCATTGCAGTCATGTCAGAGGCCCGTGATATTGATAGCCGGCGGTAAAGATAAGAACAGCAATTACTCGGTAATAAAGGATCTTGTTAAGGATAAAGTTAAACATCTTATTCTTATAGGAGAGGCCAGGCAAAGGATAAGACAGGCGCTGGGCGATGTGGTCGAGACGCATGAGGCTGCCACAATGAACGAGGCTGTGGAGATGGCCAGAAAACTTGCCGAGGAAAATTACATGGTTCTTTTATCTCCCATGTGTTCAAGTTTTGATATGTTCAGGGACTATAAGGAGCGCGGCGATATTTTCAAAAAAGCCGTGTTAGCTATTAAATGAGGGGAACGAGGACTTCTTTACTGATTATCGTGATGATGCTCGTTGCCATAGGCATAGTCATGATATACTCCACCAGCGCTATATATGCAAATGAAAAGATGGATGACAGCCTTTATTTTTTGAAAAGACACCTCACATATCTTATCGCCGGATTTTTTATGATGCTTCTCGCGATGGCAGTAGATATCCAGACCTTAAGAAAATATTCGAAGCCCATAATGGCGCTGTCGATAATACTTTTAGTCCTTGTCCTTATCCCGCACATAGGCAGGCAGACTGCCGGGGCGAGAAGGTGGTTTAGGCTAGGCCCCTTGAATTTTCAGCCGTCGGAATTCGCCAAGATAGTTATCATGATATACCTGGCAGACTTACTGGCCAGGAAAGAGAAGGTGATAAAAAGTTTTTTACACGGATACTTACCGCCCGTTCTTGTTTTAGGGTTTGTCCTTGGGCTGGTATTGCTGGAGCCGGACCTGGGCACCGCGATAGCTATATCGGTTATAGGCATGCTGATGCTTTTTGTAAGCGGTATAAGGCCCTTATACATAGTCGGTTCAATTTTAGCGAGCTTGCCCGCGCTTTACATGTTATTATTCAGGGTGCCCTATAGAAGAAAACGCATGATGATATTTTTAAACCCATGGTCGGATAAAAGAGGCGCGGGGTTTCAGATAATACAGTCGTTTATTGCGTTGGGCTCGGGCGGGTTGTTAGGTGTTGGATTGGGGCAATCACGGCAAAAACTATTCTATCTACCTGCCTCTCACACAGATTTTATATTTTCTATAATAGGCGAGGAGTTGGGATTTTTGGGTGCCGCGAGCGTAGTCGTGCTATTTATTCTATTTGTTTGGGAGGGCATGAAGATAACATTTAAAGCGGCGGGGCAATTTGAAAAACTTTTAAGCATGGCTTTAGTCTGTCTTATAGCGCTGGAGGCTCTTATAAATATCGGAGTAACGGCAGGGGTTTTGCCGACTAAAGGACTGCCGCTTCCTTTTATAAGTTACGGAGGGACGTCGCTTATGTTTCATCTTGCCGCGGTAGGATTATTGCTTAATATAGCCAAGTCCGGCGAGGTGCATAGATGAAGGTTTTAGTCGCTTGCGGAGGGTCGGGCGGGCATATATTTCCGGCTATAGCGCTTACGCAGGGCCTGAAAGAGAGAGATAAAACTATAGAATTATTGTTTGTCGGAAGCAATAATGTCCTGGATAAACGTATATTCGAAAAGGAGCACCTTCATTATTCTTTGCTATCTTCCAACAAATTGCCGTATAAAGCATCCATGAAAACTATAATATTCTTCGTCAAACTATTTTTTGATATAATAAAATCGTTCTTTATAGTTATAAAGCATTCTCCCGACGCCGTTATAGGTTTCGGCGGTTATGTGTCAAGTCCTGTAATATTCGCGGCATATATTTTAAGAGTGCCTACAGTGATTCATGAACAGAATGTTGTGCCCGGCAGGTCGAATAGCGTCTTATTCAGGTTTGCGGACAGGATAGCTGTAAGCTTTGAGGAAACGAAAAAATATTTGGGCCGATTCAGCACCAAGGCCGTATTTACAGGGAATCCTATCAGAGCCAATCTGTTTAAGGACGACAAGGCGGAAAGCATAAAAAAATTCGGGCTTGACGCCGCGAAGTTTACGATTCTTATTATAGGCGGAAGCCAGGGCGCGCATAGTCTAAACAAAAATTTTTTACAGGCAATGGCAAAGCTCGACACGCAGAAGAGTTCGCTATTGCAGATAATACATATAACCGGCATAACAGATTATGAGTGGGTGAGCCGGGCGTATGAAGAAATCGGCATCGAGCATAGGGTATTCTCTTTTATCGATAATATAGAGCAGGCTTATAGCGTATCCGATCTTGTAGTGACGAGGTCCGGCGCTTCGGCGATATTTGAAATAGCGTATTTTGGCAGGCCCATGATACTGGTTCCGTATCCATTTGCGATGAGCCATCAGGCGGAGAATGCGAAGGTATTTTCCAGAAATGGGGCGGCGATACAGATAGATGAAAAAGAGATGTCGCCGGATATCGTAAAGAACAGGGTCGAAAGTCTTTTAGATAACAGGGCAGTTCTCGATCAGATGGCTAAAAGGGCGAAGGATTTAAGCGTTCCGGACTCATCATATAATCTTGCGGGCGAAGTTTTAAAAATTGTAAAGGGGTAATTATTAAATGATATTAGAAAAAAAGAAGATGCATTTTATCGGTATAGGCGGTATAGGCATGAGCAGCATAGCAATTATACTATTGAAGATGGGGTATAAGATTTCCGGATCGGATTTAGAGTCAAACAGCCTTACCGAAAAGTTGAAAAAATTGGGCGCGGATATTTTTATCGGGCACAGCGAGGGTAATGTTGGGCCGGATGTGGAGATAGCGGTTTACTCCTCATGTATAAATAATGCAAATCCCGAGATAGTCCAGGCAAGGCAGCGCGGTATCCCTATAGTAAAAAGGGCCGAAGTATTAGGGGAATTGCTGAACAGTAAAAAAGGCATAGCTATAACGGGTACGCATGGAAAGACCACAACCACCTCTCTTATTTCGGTGATGCTTGAAAACGGCGGACTCGACCCTACCGTTATAATAGGCGGAGAAGTAGCGCTATTCGGCAGTAACGCCAAATATGGCAACGGGGAATTTCTCGTTGCCGAAGCGGATGAGAGCGATGGCTCATTCATTTATTTAAAGCCATTTTATTCCGTAATAACAAATATAGAAATGGAACACGTGGATTACTATGGGACGCTTGAGGATTCGATAACCGCGTATGCCGCTTTCGCGAATAATACAAAGAAGCAGGGGGCATTATTTTACAATAATGACGACGAAAACATAAAGAAGATGCTTAAAAATTTTAAGGGTAAATCAGAAAGCTTTTCGTTGTATAAAGGGGCGGATATATATCCTCATGAAATAAAGATGAGCGAATTTCGTTCGTCATACCTGTGTGTCTATAAAAATGAAGTTCTCGGCAGGGTATTTTTAAAAATTCCGGGCAGGCATAACATACTTAATAGCCTTGCCGCGATACAGGTAGGTTTAAAGGCCGGGCTTTCGTTTGAAAAGATAACCCAGGGCATTCAGGATTTTACCGGCACAAAAAGGCGTTTTCACTTAAGGGCTGATTGCGAAGGGGTAATGCTCATAGACGATTATGCGCACCACCCTACAGAGATACGCGCCGTACTTGAGGCATGCGGTAATTGGAAGGGGAGGCGGCTTGTGGTGATATTCCAGCCGCACAGGTATTCGCGCACGAAGTTCCTTGCGGAAGAGTTCGGCCGCTGTTTCAAAGGCTGCCATAAGCTTATATTGACAGACATATATGCGGCCAGCGAAGAACCGATAGAGGGGATCTCTTCCAAAGTTATTTATGACAGAGTGAAAAAGCATGGTCCGGATGATGTAATAATGCTGGGTAAAAAAGAGATAGCCGATCATATTATGAAATCGAAGAAAAGCGGCGATATGATATTGGTGTTGGGCGCGGGAGATATAAAGGATATTGCGAATGAACTTTCCGAAAAACTTAATAAAAGGTGATTTAAGGGAACTCGAGGCGCTGTCCAGGCACACATCCTTTAAAATAGGCGGTCCGGCCGCTTTATGGGCACAGCCAAAGGATGTCAGTGAGTTAAAAAAGGTGGTGCTCTTTGCCAAAGAGAACAAGATCCACACATTTGTTATTGGCGGAGGCACAAATGTGCTTGCAAGCGATAAAGGTTTTAATGGGATAGTGATCCATCTTGGCTCACCCGAATTCAAGAAGGTATCCATAAAGGGTACGACCTTGAAGGCTGGGGCAGGATCCGCTACACCCGGACTGGTAAGGCTAAGCTGCGGTAAAGGTTTAAGCGGGCTTGAGAGCCTTGTCGGGATTCCCGGGACGATAGGCGGCGCGGTATATATGAATGCCGGCGGATGGTCGAGCCCGTTATACAAGAATATAGGCGACTATGTCAGCTCCCTTAAGGTAATGGACTATAATGGTCGTTTAAAGACGCTTGAAAGAGAAGACATCGAATTTGGATATAGGAGATCCAGTCTTTCAGACTATATAATAACAGAGGTAACGTTGAAACTTGGCAGAGAGGATAGTTCGGCGTTAACATCGAGATGTTTTAAATTCCTGAAGATGAAAAAAGAGAAACAGGTTCTTGATATGCCAAGCGCAGGATGTGTTTTTAAAAACCCTAAAGATTTTCAGTTCACTACCGGGCAGATGATAGACACTCTGGGCCTTAAGGGCCGCAGGGTTGGCGGCGCCGAAGTATCCGAAAAACATGCTAATTTTATAATCAACAGGAATTCCGCCACCTCGGAAGATGTATTGAAGCTTATAGATTTTGTAAGCAAGAAGGTCATGGATAGTTACAAGGTACCGCTTGAATTGGAGATCAAGATCATATGACGCGGGCGAAGTTCGGCAGGATAGGAGTGCTGGCGGGCGGGCCGTCGAACGAAAGAGAGATAAGTCTGCGTTCAGGCGAAGCCGTCTATAACGCTCTTAAGGGTGAGGGGATCGACGCTATATTTCTGGATATAAAAGACGATATACATGATGTGGTGAAAAGGAACGCTGTAGATGTAGCGTTTATAGCCTTACACGGCAGGTTTGGCGAGGACGGTACCGTGCAAAAGATGCTGGAAGACGCGCGTATTCCTTATACGGGATCCGGACCAGAGGCATCGGCCCTGGCGCTCGATAAGATAGCTTCCAAAGAAGCCTTCGTAAAAAGCGGTATTCCTGTCCCCAGATATATAGCATTCGAAAAGAACCGATTCTCTTCTACTGACGCGGATGGTATCGGGTATCCTTTGGTGGTCAAGCCGCGGTTCGAGGGCTCGAGCATAGGCTTATCGATAGTTAAAGACAGTAGCCTGTTAAAAGAGGCGCTCGAAAAAGCGTTTAAATATGGCGATGTTGTGATGCTGGAGGAATATATACACGGCAGAGAGCTCACGGTAGGCATTCTCGACGATAAGGCGCTGCCGGTTATAGAAATAGTCACGAGAAATAATGTCTATGATTATGAGGCAAAGTACAAGAACAACGATACCAGATATATCGTTCCGGCCGAGATAGGCCCGGATGCGCAAAAAAAAGCGAAAGAGCTTGGCGTAATGGCGCACAACGCGTTGGGTTGCAGGTCCTTTTCGCGTGTCGATATCATAATGGATGATAAGGGAGAGATGTTTGTGCTGGAGGTTAATACGATACCGGGAATGACCCAGCGCAGTCTCTTACCGAAAGCTGCCCAGGCTATAGGTTTGCGTTTTAACGAGCTTTGTGTTAAAATCCTTGAAAATACATTATCGGGAGCGAAAAAATGACGGTAAGAAGACAGAAAAAAAATAAGAAGATGCAGATGCCTAAGGCTATAGAGGGCCTTAAAGAATATCTTATTAAGAAGGTGGGTATTATAATAGTCTCTGTGGTATCCGTAGCTTTAGTATGGGCCTTGACTACGGCATTTTTTGAGAAGAGCGACTATTTCAGGCTCAGAGCCGTTGAAACTAAGGGCGCCCAGGACGCAAGCCTTGCCGGTATAAGAAACGATATTTTGAAGCAATATAAGGACAGGAACCTATTCAGGATAGATATAAAGGCCATCGCCAAAAGCATCGAACCGAAGTATCCCGACGCCAAAGAGATAGCGGTAAAGAGGGTATTGCCGGATAAATTATTGCTGGATCTGAAATTTCGCAGGCCCGTCGCGCTTTTAGGTAACGGCCAGGTGTACCCTATAGACAGGGAAGGCGTGATACTTGTCAATATAAACTCTATGAAATTAAAAGATTTTCCGATAATAAGAGGCATAGACCCACGGCTCGCCGGCAAGTCTTATAAGAAAAACGAGTCGAAGAATCTGGTAGTTGCGCTTAATCTTCTTGATGAGATAAGAAGGACCAGGTTTTTGGAAAAATATAATGTTCGCCTTGTTGACGCGGGCGATGTAAAGAGCCTTTCTTTTTATTTGGGGGATGGCGGCCCTGCCGTGATAATAGGGCATGAAGATTTTAGGGAGAGGCTGGCTGTATTAAAGGATACATTGCGCGATCCCAGGCTTGTGTTAGAAAAGATAAATTATATCGACGTAAGATTTAATAATGTTGCTATAAGTCCAAAATGAGCAAATCTACTATAATAACCGGTTTGGATATAAGTTCATCAAAAGTTTCCACGTTGGCTATGGAAATTTTTGGCGATGGCCATTCCGCGGTTCTTGCTTATGAAAGCCAGCCGTCAAAAGGCGTTTCCAGGGGGGGATTTTCCGATATAGCCCAGGCGTCAAATTCGGTTGCAAAGGTTTTGACGAGACTGTGCGAGAAGATAGGTAGGCCCCCCGATAATATATATGCTAACGTAAGCGGCGACTCAATAAGAGCCGAGAGGTCGAAGGGGATGGTGCCTATCTCTTCGAGAGGCCGAGAGATTACGCAGTCCGACATCTCGCGCTGTATAGACGCGGCCAGCACGATAAGGCTTACGTTCGACAGAGAGATCATACATAAGATAGTCCTGAACTTCTCGATAGACGATCAGTCGAGCATAAAGAACGCATTGGGCCTTTACGCGTCACGCTTGTACTGTGAAGTGTATATGGTAACGGCCAATCTTAACCATATTCAGAATATGTATAAGTGTGTGAATGACGCGGGGTATGATTTAAAAGAGGTTGTATATTCCGGTGTTGCGGATGGTGCCAGTCTTCTGGAGGATCCATGGAAAGACGAGGGGGTGGCTCTTGTGAATATAGGCGCATCCATTACCGAGCTTTCGATATTTTCAGGCGGAGCGCTGACATTTCTCGACGTACTTTGCTCAGGTGCCAATGATATAAAAGGACCATTAAAAGATAGTGTTGAATTTAGCAGCATAACATCACGCCTTAAATCCGATATAGAAGAATTCTCAAAAAAAGGCAGCGGGATAAAATCGGTCGTTATTGCCGGCGGCCTTGCGCTTTCGGAAGGTACCGCCGAATGTCTGGAAGAGAGGCTCGGTTATCATGTAAGAATGGGCACCGTAAAGAATGTCCATGGAAACATTTCCAGCACAGACAGCCTGCGGGCTGCTACAGCGATAGGCTTAGCCAGATACGCACTTGGTCAATATCAGCCCAGGGCGATGCAGGCGAGAAATTTTGTCCAGAACATATCTAACAGAGTGGTAGAGATATTCAATAATTATTTCTAAAATTAGGAGAGCTTAAGATGCTTTACACCGGCGAGAAAAGGCATTTTATAAGGCATCCTATCTGTTATCCGCTTGAATTTGAACACGCCCCGAAGAAAATCTCGGAAAAGACCAAGACCCTCAATGTAAGCGAAGGCGGCCTGATGTTTTTATCCAAATACGCGCTTAAGCGCGGTGAATTGATAATATTAAAGATGCCTATGCAGAATAAGATGTTCAAAGTCAAGGGCAAGGTCATGCATATAACCAAAGACAGGGATAATCCCAGCTTTTTTAATGTAGGAGTGTCATTTTATCGCTATTCTGACGCTTTTAAAGTAAAGCTTATAGAACAGTTATATCTGATAGATGAATACAGGATACTGCGATCTCTTCAGCTGGGCTATGAGATTTCGATGCATAAGGCATCGGAGGAATGGGTCAAACGATATTCCAAAAGATTTGCGCGGTTATATTGGTAGTCTAATTATGAGGCAGCCAAATGAAATATTTTGCGGTAGATAAATTTAAATGCGTCAGGTGCGGCGCATGCATAGCAGTTTGCCCGATAAAGATCTTAAAGATAGATGAAGCAAGCCGCCTTCCCGCTATGGTTAACAGGGGAGATAAGATATGCATAAAGTGCGGACACTGCATTACGGTATGTCCGCATAGAGCTATCTCTATGCAGCATATGCGCGCGGAGAGCCACCACCCGTTAAGACATGATTGGCGCATAACACCGGAAAAAGTGGAGCAACTATTAAAAGGGCGAAGAAGTATTCGTAACTATAAAAATGAGGCGGTGGACAGGGAAAAACTGAAAAAAGTTATCGATATAGCGCGATACGCGCCATCGGGGATAAATAGACAGCCGGTAAGATGGGGAATAATATACTATAAAGAAAGGGTAAGACGACTTTCGGAAGTAGTTATAAAGTGGATGCGCTTCCAAATGTCGATAGATTCGCCGCTTGCAAAGTCCATGCGCATGAAGCGTATAGTAGCCGCATGGGAGAATCATAATGACTGGATATGTCGCGGCGCTCCCCATGTCGTCATAGCTTACGCGCCAAAAAATGATTTAAGCGCCGCTCAAGATACTACCGTTGCCCTCACATATTTTGAAATTGCCGCGGCGTCGATACACCTGGGCACTTGTTGGGCGGGATATCTGGCCATTGCGATAAATATGAGCCCTGAAGTGCGCAGATTTGTATTCTTGTCGAGCAGAATGGCATGTTTTGGCGCTATGATGGTGGGTTATCCCAGATTCAGTTATCATCGAATCCCGATCCGCAATAAGCCGCATATTATATGGCGGTAAATAGGAGATAGAATAATATGCCATTTATGCAGTCCGTATTATTTACGATACCAACGCCTGTATTGTGTCTTTTAATTGTCGGAGGGTCTGTGGCTATATCTGTGGGCGCGTTGCTCGTAGTCCGATCATTTGTTCCTCACCACAGGTTGAAACAACATAATGACGTAACAGGCTCTGTATTTGCTACCGTCGGGGTACTTTACGCGGTATTACTTGCATTTGTTGTAATCGCGGTGTGGCAGGACTTTGATAAGGCTATCATTAATGTGCAAAGAGAGGCAAACTGTCTTGTGGATCTTTATAGGGATGCCGAAGCTTTTTCGCCCGATTTTAGAAGCCAGGTGCGGGGACTGTTAAAGGACTATGCGAATGCTGTTACTGGTGAAGAGTGGAAGTCTATGGAAAGAGGCCAGCCCAGCATGCGCGTTACGGAGATAGTGAAGAATGTGTGGCTTTTATATAGCTCTTATATGCCTAAGAATATTACCGAACAAACCTTTTTTGAAGAATCCGTACGCAAATTAAATGAATTAGGCGAATCGCGCCGGATGCGAATTATGTCTTCGCGTAGCGGTGTTCATCCCGTACTGTGGTTTGTGCTGGCGGTAGGCGGGATAGTTACCATGATCTTCATATCTTTTTTCGGCGCGGAAAACCTAAGAGCGCAAATTATTATGGCGTTTCTTCTCGCCATGCTGGTGGGCCTTATACTATTTACGATCGCCGTTATGGATTATCCTTTTACCGGCGGCGTATCTGTATCTTCAGAAGTATTTAAGTCAATGGCGCCATGCGTGGAATAGTTGTTTTGGCGCTGATATATTTACTCAACCCCGTATTTGCGGATGCCGCAACCGATAAGGAGACAGATATGAAACTTACCAGTCCGGCGTTTGAAGACAATTCGAATGTGCCATCCAAATTCACCTGTGAGGGGCAGGATGTAAACCCTTCTCTTGTTATCGAAAATATTCCGTCCGGGACAAAAAGCCTGGCATTAATAGTGGACGATCCTGACGCGCCGATGAAGACATGGGTTCATTGGGTAGTGTATGATATAGCTCCTGTAAATAAGATAGATGAGAATAGCGTACCCGGCAAACAGGGGGTCAATGATTTTGACAGGATGGATTGGGGAGGGCCATGTCCTCCGTCGGGAACACACCGGTACTATTTCAAGCTATATGCGCTGGACAAGATCCTGGGCCTTAAAGAGGGTGTTGGTAAAGCAACTTTAGAAAAATCCATGGAAGGGCATATAATTGCCAGAGCCCAACTGGTCGGATTATATAAACTTGGCCCCAAAAAATAGTTTTAAATAAAATTTTAGGAGGCACTAATGTCTAAGCATAGGATTATGGCCGTAATTATTATCCTTTTTTTGGCAGCGCTATTTTCTGTAGTGCCATCTTACTCTCAAGATGACAATCCCCCTATATGGGATAGGCGCGGCAGTGATCCTATAGTTAGGACGATCGATGGCAAGGTAATATCGGTTGACCCGCAGGATTCGACGATTACGGTGAAGATGGTGGAGGCGCTCGTAATTTCTGTTCCATCTTCAGCCAGCGTTACTAATAAAGATGGTTTTAGCATACAGTTGTCGCAGATAAATCCCGGCAATTATGTTATGGTGGAATATTATGACGACAAGTCAGGCAAGCATATAGCCAGGGGAATTAATGTCGAATACGGCGATTAGGCTGATAATAACCGCAGCACTTATTCTGGCCACATCTATTTTCACGCGACCTGCTTTTTCTCAGGAAGAAACCGAATATAAAAAATTCAAACTCGAGGACGCTTCTTGCGACGTAGGTGTGCGTTATAAGAATACTCCGCAAGGCCTGATCGTCGGTATCTGCGCCATCGCGACCGGCAAGGGGGCAGAATTCCGAAAATGGAGCGTATCCGAAATAAAAATTCGCGTAGGCGATAAAAGATTAAGGCCGGACAAGGACGGCAAGTCCTATGTTACTGAAGAATCGCTTTTCAGAGTGCCTGGAGCTGTTATATTCGCCGCGATAGGCGCGTTTGGGGAATATGGCGGAAGTAATTTTAATAATAATTTTTCAAAAGTGGGAATGGCGCTCGGCTTGGGCCTTATAGCCTTACAGGCAAAAGGCGAGATAACGGGTGAACGCTGTGTATTTTATATACCCAAAGAAGTTGCCGAAAAGATAGAGGAAGGCAAAGATAATATTGAAATTGTCGTAGAGAATGAGGGCCTGCATATTAAAGAAAATATAAAGATAGGGCTTGTTATACCTACAGGCGATACTGTGAAGAAATATAATTTTGACAATATGAATGAAGACGAGTTATCAAATAGGATGGACATAATCAGATCCGAGATAGTTTCGCTTGAAGAGCGGCAATCGTCATATAAATATGGCCAAGATCCGCAATACGACGCTATTCAAAAGAAGATAGAGGGTCTTGAAACAGAGCGTGGTCTCGCCTACAACGCATGGTTCGAAAAAAGGCATGGACGAGATTAGTTACAGCAAAAAACAGGACGCATATTTTCTTGAGCATGAAGCGCTGTGCAAGCGATGCGGAAGGTGTTGCGGCGCCGATACGGCAGAACCTTGCTCAAACCTCGTCAAAGATCCAAGCGGTAAATTCTATTGCAAATCCTACGAAAATAGACTAGGGCTTCAGCGCACAATCTCCGGCCGCACCTTCACATGTGTCGATATAAGAGATGTCCTCGCCAAAGGCCTTCCATACGAAGGCTGCGGCTACGCTGCCTGAAAATTTGACATCCCACTTCTGCTTGACTTTTGACGGCATTTGTGATATCTTATCCCGTCATTAAAACCTTATGATAGCCGATAACTTAAGAGACGTAACGCTAAGAATATCAAGGTGTTGCGAGAAGTCTGGCAGGTTCGCATCGAGCGTTAAGCTGGTATGCGTTTCCAAGCAGGCATCCATAGACCAGATGAGAGAAGTTATGGGCCTTAATCGTAGGGATTTTGGCGAGAATAGACTCCAGGATGCCATTGTTAAGTATAAGTCTATAGGTGATAGGGCGATATGGCATCTGATAGGGCACCTGCAGACGAACAAAGTTAAAGATGCTGTAAAAATATTCTCGCTTATACATTCCGTAGATAGCGTCCGCCTGGCTAAAGAGATATCCAAAGAGGCGAATAAGATAGATAAAATACAAGATATACTCATCCAGGTCAATACATCGGGGGAGATGAGTAAATTCGGCATTGCTCCGGGGGAAGTTTTAAGTTTAGTTAGGGAAATTAGTTTATATCCTAATATTAATATATTAGGCCTTATGACTATAGCCCCTGAAGTGGATGATCCCGAGAAGGTTAGGCCATATTTCAGGAGATTAAGACAGCTTAGTGATGAAATAGCGGGCTTACAGCTTACAGCTTATAGCCTACAGCTTTCGATGGGCATGACAAACGATTTTGAAGTTGCCATAGAAGAGGGCGCGACGATGGTGCGAATAGGGAGGGCGATATTCAAATGATGAATAAAAAGATAGGGATTATCGGCTGCGGCAATATGGGCGAAGCGATCCTTGGCAGACTCGTTAACGTAATGGAGAAGAGCACCTCTATTATGGTCAGCGAGTTCGACGCCAAGAGAAGAGATTATCTTCAGGGTAAATATAAGATGATAATCGAAATAGATAACAACGAAATCGTTAAATTCTCCGACGTTATTATACTCGCGGTGAAGCCTAAAGATATCGATGGCTTATTGAAGCAGGAAGTATGCTGCGGCGTTTCAAAAAATAAGCTTATAATCTCAATAGCGGCCGGAATTACAATAAAACATATCGAAGATATGGTAGGAAAAGATGTGCCGGTTATAAGGGCTATGCCTAACCTGGGCGCTATAATCGGCCATGCAGTGACAAGCTTGAGCGCGGGAGAGTCGGTGAACAAAGAAGATATCGAGCTTGCCAAAAATATATTTTCTCTTATAGGAGACGTTGTAGAGGTTGATGAGAAATTAGTGGATGCCGTTACGGCAGTAAGCGGGAGCGGGCCGGCATATTTCTTCTATTTTGTGGAATCGCTTTATGAAGTGGCACAAGAGCTAAAACTGCCGCCTGGAATAGCGAAGGCGCTTGTTATTAAGACGGCCCTTGGAAGCATAAAATTGCTTGACGAACTTAAAGAAGACCCCGCGGCCTTAAGGAAAAAGGTTACATCAAAGGGCGGGACGACAGAAGCGGCATTCAAGGTGCTGGAGTATAAAAAAGTAAAAAATATAATCAAGGACGCGGTAAAGGAAGCCTGCAAGCGTTCGAAAGAAATATCTAAGGGGAAATAACCATATGTTCGTAGCGGGTAATTTTGTAGTGGCGATCGCCACAATATTGGATTACATCCTGACAATAGCGAATTGGTTGATAATAATAAGGGCTCTTATAAGCTGGGTCAATCCGGATCCATACAATGTGATAGTGCGGTTTTTATACAAGACGACGGAGCCTTTGCTGGCTCCTTTTAGAAGATTTCTGCCGGCATATTCTATAGGTATAGATCTATCGCCCATATTTGCGCTCTTGGTAATATGGTTCCTGAAATTATTTTTGGTAAGAACTCTATACGGTTTCGCTATGAGATTGGGATAGGAAGGATTTTATGGCTGGAAAGATTGGTATCATAGGCGGAAGCGGTTTTTATCACATAGACGGCATAAAAGATATTAAAGAGGTGAAGGTAAAGACGCCTTTTGGGGATCCGTCCAGTGAATTTATAACCGGTGGTCTGGAAGGTAAAGAAGTCGTATTTTTGGCAAGACACGATAAGGGCCACAGGATCCTTCCGAGCGAAATAAATTACCGTGCCAATATATACGGGATGAAGAAGCTCGGCGTTGAGAGGATAATATCCGTGTCCGCATGCGGAAGCCTTAAAGAGGAGTTGAAGCCACTCGACATAGTGATACCTATGCAATTCGTAGATAGGACAAATTACGGCCGACAGATGACGTTTTTCGGCAGCGGTATAGTGGCGCATATACAGTTTGCCGAGCCTATATGCCCGCATCTATCCAAGGCGCTGTACGAGGCGGGAATGGCCCTGGGAGCCAATATGCATCTGGGCGGCACATATTTAAACATGGAGGGGCCGCAATTTTCCACAAAGGCGGAATCTTATCTCTACAGGTCATGGGGGATGGATATAATCGGTATGACAAATTTAGCGGAAGCTAAGCTTGCCAGGGAAGCCGAAATTTGTTACTCGACACTCGCTTGCATTACGGATTACGATTGCTGGCACATGGATCAATCCGTAGAGTCAGTATCTATAGAGATGATAGTGCAGAATCTTTGCAAAAATGTGGATAAGTCAAAAGGCATAATCAAGACGGTATTGAAGAAATTGGGCAACGAACGAACCTGTGTATGCGCGTCAGCGCTTAAGGATTCTATCGTAACGAGGCCTGAATCTATACCTCAAAAAACGAAGAAGGATTTGGATCTGATAATTGGAAAATATATTAAATAAGATGGACTACAAAAATACATTAAATCTACCGAAGACGGATTTCCCGATGAAGGCGGATCTGCCCAATAGGGAGCCGAAGTTTGTGAAGCATTGGCAGGATATAGGCCTTTATGAGAAGCTGCGCAAACTTTATAAAGGAAAGAAGAAATTTATTCTTCATGACGGGCCGCCATACGCTAATGGCAATATACACATGGGCCATGCTCTTAATAAAATATTGAAGGATATAGTGATACGGTATCAAACTATGCGCGGGTTCGATTCGCCATATATCCCCGGATGGGACTGCCACGGGCTTCCCGTAGAGCATCAGCTCTTCAAGGAATTGAAGATGACGAAGTACGATATCGACCAGGTAAAGTTTAGGAAGAAAGCGTATGACTACGCCATGAAATATGTGGCCATCCAGAGGGAGCAATTTAAGCGTCTTGGAATAATGGGTGGATGGGAAACGCCGTACCTGACTCTTTCAAGGGATTATGAGGCCCAGATCGTAAGGTCATTTGGCAAACTGGTGGACAAAGGCTACGTATACAAAGATCTAAAACCGGTCAACTGGTGCGCTACCTGCGAAACGGCATTGGCGGAAGCGGAGGTTGAATATGAGAATAAAACCTCGCCGTCCATTTATGTAACGTTTAATCTTAAGGATAATGTCTATTTTATCATCTGGACCACGACACCATGGACATTATTGGCAAACGTCGCGATAGCTCTTCACCCTGAAGCTGAATATGTATTTGCGGATGTCGCCGGAGGCAAGACATATATACTCGCTAAAGCGCTTCTCGATAATGTTATGGCCAAGATCGGGATCAAGGATTATAAGATATCGAAGACCGTTAAAGGTAAAGAACTCGAAGGCCTTGAGGTGAAGCATCCTTTTATAGATAGAAAAGCGAAGGTGGTTACCGCAAGCTACGTTTCTATGGAAGATGGCGCCGGCTGTGTTCATACCGCGCCCGGCCACGGGCAGGAAGATTATATGACGGGTAAGCGCTATAACCTGCCGACTATAATGCCCGTAGACTCAAAAGGTAAATTTGACAGTTCTTGCGGCGAATTCAGCCATATGGATGTTATAAAAGCGAATAAGCCTATACTTGAAAAACTGGCATCCATTAAACATCTTTTGCATGAAGAAGAGGTCACGCACTCATACCCGCATTGCTGGCGCTGCAAGAGGCCGATCATCTTCAGGGCAACGGAGCAGTATTTTTTAAGAATAGACCATAAAGATTTAAGAAAGCGCATGCTTAAGAGTATATCTTCGGATATAAAATGGATACCGCAGGTCGGAGAGTCAAGGATCTCCTCAATGGTAGAGAACAGGCCCGACTGGTGTTTGTCGCGTCAACGGTACTGGGGCGTGCCTATAGTGGCTTTCTATTGCACTTCATGCAACGAAGTGCTGTTAGACGCAAAAGTTATAGAACATGTGGCGTCTATCTTTGAAAAGGAGAGCGCGGATGCCTGGTTTATCAATAAAGAAGAGGATCTAATACCAGCGGGAACAAAGTGTAAAAAATGCGGCAAGTCCGGATTCAGAAAAGAGACCGACATCCTTGACGTATGGTTCGATTCCGGTATAAGCCATCAGGCTGTATTGAAAAATAACAAAGATCTTGATTATCCATGTGAGCTGTATCTGGAAGGCTCCGATCAGCACAGGGGATGGTTTCAGTCGGCTTTGATAACCGGTATGGGCATCGACGAAAGACCGCCCTATAAGAGCGTACTCACGCATGGTTTTGTTGTAGATGGCGAAGGTAAAAAGATGTCGAAGTCTTTGGGGAACGTAATAACGCCCGAAGAAGTCATGAAGAAATATGGCGCAGATATATTGAGATTATGGGTAGCGTCGAGTGACTATTCGGAAGATATAAGGATGTCGGGTGAGATATTGACGCGCCTGGCAGATGCCTATAGAAAGATCCGCAATACATACAAGTATCTATTGAGTAACTTATATGACTTCGATCCTGAAAAAGACAAAGTCGAGTACAAGAATATGCTCGAGATAGACAGGTGGATACTGAATGAACTCGCAGCTCTTGTAAAAGACTCGAGTCGTAACTATGAGACTTACGCGTTCCATAAAGTGTATCGGGATGTGTATAATTTCTGCGTTAATGAAGTCTCGTCTATATATCTTGATGTGTTGAAGGACAGGATGTATACATTTTCAAAGTCTTCTCCGGAGAGGAAAAGCGGCCAGACCGCGATGTTCGAGGTGCTTTCGGCGCTATTAAAGATAATGGCGCCTCTGTTAGCGGTTACGACCGATGAAGCATGGGGATATCTGTCGGTCAAAGATAAAAAAGAGTCGGTTCATTTAGAGTCATGGCCGGATGAGAGCATATGTCAAAAGTGGATAGATAAAGAGCTTGAGGATAAATGGAAAGTCCTGGCGGGTGTCAGAGAAACGGTATTGAAGAAGATAGAAGAGAAGCGTTCCCGGGGAGATATAGGCGCGAGCCTCGAGGCGGCGGTTACAGTGGTGACCAACGATGCTAAGACAATGAAGATATTGTCAGAGGATAAAGATTTCCTGCGGTATCTATTTATAGTTTCACAGGCCAATATTGAAGAAGGTGAGCCGGACATATTGGTTCAGAAGGCCGCAGGGATAAAGTGTTCAAGATGTTGGAATTATAGCGACACGGTAGGCATGGATAAGGCCCATCCTACACTTTGTGAAAGATGCATAAAGAATATTTAGGGTCTATTTCGCTGTTCAACATGTATAATTCGGGTACAGCTTCGTAGGACTTCGCTACTGATTCCTGCGAAGCCCTACCAGTTATGATAGGTTGAAGGGCGGAGCAGAAAAGGAGAATAAGGTAATATGAAGAAAAAGAATAAGATGATCAAGAAGAAAGCGGTAAAAAGAATGAAAGTAAAAGCGAAGAACGCTGTGAAGAAAGCAGAGAAGACGTTTAAGATTAAAAAAATGTCAAGCAAGGATCTGAAGAAATATAAAGAGCTTCTTCTCAAGGAACGCGAGAAGATCGGGAGCGGCATTAATCACATAGCCCAGGATACGCTCAAGACATCCCAAAGGGACGCGTCGGGGGATCTTTCCGGTTACTCATTTCATATGGCGGATATGGCCAGCGACAACTATGAAGTAGAATTCTCTTTAGGCAGAGCCAGTGACGAACAGGATGTTCTCTACTCTATAGATGAGGCATTGAAGAGGGTGGCGGATGGCACATACGGCAATTGTCCGCAGTGCGGAAAACAGATACCGAAAAGACGGCTTGACGCCATACCGCATACGGAACTTTGTATAGCTTGCCAGTCCAAGAATGAAAGCAAATGACCTGTCTGGTTTTGATAGCGTCGCTGGTTATCATAATTGACAGACTTGCCAAGTTTCTGGTATTCAACAATATGCTCGAAGGGCAGTCCGTAGAAATCTTGCCCAAGATTTTTCACATCACACTGGTGTTGAATACCGGTGCAGCCTTTGGATTATTCAAAGACAAAAACCAATTCTTCATAGTCATGTCTTTCATCGTTGTCGCGCTTATATTTGCGTACGTATGGCTCGGCAAGCGCAAGGACCTCGTCAGCTTAAGCGCGCTGGGCCTTATTCTTGGCGGAGCGGCCGGCAACGTGATAGACCGCCTTATATTTGGCCATATTATAGATTTCCTGGATTTTCGCGTATGGCCCGTATTCAATGTGGCCGATTCATCAATAACTATTGGCGCTGTATTACTGGTTTTGAGGTTATTCTCCGGTAAAAAATGCTGTACTCAATAGGATTTTTTATATTTTCACTGCTTTATCTGCCTACCCTTATCTTTAAGGGCAAGCTTCACGCGGATTTTGGCGAGAGGTTTGCCATATTTGATAAGATGAAGGAGAGGGCTCTGCTTTCCGGCAGGGACCGCATATGGATACAGGCGGTTAGTGTAGGCGAAGTCGCGCTTTGTAAGAGCTTTATACCGGTTTTGAAAGAAAAATTCCCGGATCGGGATATAGTCATTTCGACTATAACCAAGGCAGGGAATGACCTGGCCCGAAAAATTTTCGGCAAAGATGTTGTAATCATATATTTTCCTCTCGATTTTAAGGCTATAGTTAGAAAAACGATAAGCCTGATTAAACCCGCTTTATATATAATGATAGAGACTGAGATATGGCCCAATCTTTTGGCGGAGCTTTCTTCGCGCGCTATATCTTCAGCGCTTATTAACGGCAGGATATCCGATCGTTCCATAGGAAAATACAGGTTCGCAAAGCCATTTTTGAAGAAGACCCTGGAAAGTATAAATATATTTTGTATGCAGGATAGCATAGATGCCGAGAGAATAATAGAATTGGGCGCGCCGAAGGAGAGGGTAAGGATAACGGGCAATATGAAATTCGATATAGAGCTTCCGGCAAATGTAAAAGATATCGAGGCGGTACGCGACCTGTTTGGGCTCAAAGCTGGCGAAGAGCTATTCGTAGCAGGGAGTACGCGCGAGGGCGAAGAAGAGATTGTTCTCGATGTATTTAATAGGCTTTTGGCCGATTTCCCGAATTTAAGGCTGCTCATAGCCCCAAGGCATATTGATAGGGCAGTCCAGATCGATAAGTTAATACAGACCCTGACCCCAGATTCTAAATCCCGGATTATATTGCTCGACACGATAGGCCATCTTAATGAGGCGTACTCTGTCGCAACTATTGTTTTTGTAGGCGGCAGTCTTATAAAACACGGGGGGCATAATCCTATAGAGCCGGCATATTTTGCCAAGCCGATACTCTTCGGGCTTAATATGTTTAATTTTAAATATATCGCAGCCGTTTTTTTAAGGAACAAGGCCGCGCTGCAGGTTTTTAACGGTGAAGACCTTTACGAAAAATGTAAACTTCTTTTACGTGATGCCGCAGCAAGGGGCCTTTTGGGTAAAAATGCGAAGAAGACGATCGTTGAAAATGCCGGCGCGACGGGGAAAAATGTTATCGAAATCGCGGGAGTCTTGAAATGAGGGACTTCATATATTCGTTAATGACCGATAAGAAGAATGGTTTTTTCTACGACATCTTTAAATTTAAGCTCTATCTGGTTTCGCTTATATATGGTTTCGCTATAGCGGTCAGAAGAGTCTTTTATAAATTCGGCATATTTAAGATGCGTAAGGCGCCCCTTAAGGTTATAAGCGTCGGGAACATAACTTTAGGCGGTACGGGTAAGACGCCTTTCGTGGTGACACTGGGCCACATTTTAGAGTCGGAGCTTAAGAAGAACGCGTGTGTGCTTATACGCGGTTATGGCTGGGACGAGCAGGCGATGCTGAAGAATAAACTCACCGATATACCGGTTCTTGTAGGCGAAGACAGGGCGCGCTCGGCTTTGAAAGCGGTTAAGCTTTATGGTTCAAATACAGCGATACTTGACGATGGATTTCAGCATTGGGAGCTTGGCCGGGATCTTGATATAGTGCTTGTCGATTCAAGGAATCCTTTCGGTAATTTGCAATTATTTCCCAGGGGAGTATTAAGAGAGCCCAAAAAGGCTTTGCAGAGGGCTGACATTATAGTTTTTACGAAAACTGACGGAAAGAATATCAATTTGGAAAATTTAAAGGCCGAGGCAGGCAATATAAACAGAACCGCTGTTTTTTTGGAAGCTGTTCATAAGCCGACTTATTTATATGAGAACAAAACTAGGATCACGCGCGATCTTTCTTATGTAAAGGGCAAGCGCGTTATCTTATTCTCAAGCATAGGCGATCCGTCGCATTTTGAAGAGACCGTCAGGGCCATGGGCGCGGAAGTGGTCGAGCACATAAAATTTACGGATCACCATAACTACAAGAAGAGCGACATAGAGCATATTTTAAAAAGATGCAGCGAAAGAAGTTTTGACTTCGTGCTTACGACAGAAAAGGATATCGTGAAATTAAACAGGCTCGGGCTGTATATTGGATCCTATACAGTCATGGTTGTAGTGATAAACCTTGAAATAACGCTGGGGAAGGAGATCTTGATTGATAGACTCAATCGCCTCTATACTCGTTAGAGGGCTGAATATCATATTTCATTTTATTCCAATAGAGTTCAACCTTTGGATAGGCAGGCGTATAGGTTCCGCTGCCTTCTTTATTAATAAGAAAAGGCGCATGATAGCCTACGCCAATCTTAAGGCAGCGTTCGCGAACGAGAAGCCCCCGAAAGAGTTGCGTGCGATCACTAAAAGAGTTTATATAAACCTCGTCCAAAGCTTTGCCGAGATCTTAAGCCTTACCAAGGTAAGTAAATCCTATGTGAATAAATATGTTGAAGTTGTAAATATGAACCGTATAGAGGACGCCGGGAAATCAGGCAGGGGCACCATACTTCTCACGGCTCACTACGGCGACTGGGAACTGTCGAGCCTGGTAAGCGCTATGAAGGGTTTTCCTATAACGGTCCTTGCCCGCGAGCAGAAGATGAAACGGCTTAATGAACTTTTAAACCGCCTCAGAGAGTCGAAGGGATGTAAGGTTGTAAGGAAGGGGATGTCCACAAAGCTTATCTTCAAAGAACTTTATAAGAAGGATATGGTAGGGATATTGTCGGATCAGGATGCCGGCAAGAACGGTACTTTTGTAAACTTTTTTGGCAGGCCAACATCGGCGCATGTCGGGCCTTTTGAAATAGCCAAGCATACGGATTCTATAATATTACCCAATTTTATCGTAAGGACGGCCGGTCCATTTCATAAATTATACCTGGAAGATTACATAGATATGAGGGATGCCAAAACTCAGGAAGATGTGAAGGATAGTCTGCAGAAATATATGTCTTTGCTGGAAAAGTACATCAGGCAGTATCCTGATCAGTGGTTATGGCTTCACAAGAGGTGGAAATCCACCCCAAAAAGGACCATCCTTGTTTTAAATGACGGCAAGGCGGGCCATCTGAACCAATCGCTTGCGGTAGCGCGCGAGATACAGAGGGCGAGGATGACCCAGGGATACAAAATAGAGGATACTTCAATAGTTACGGTGAGTGTTGAGTATAAAAACAAATTATTAAGACTTCTATTGGCATGTATTGTGCCCTTTGCAAGTTGGCGCTGTCAGGGCCGCATGTATTGCTTGAGGATGTGCCTGAAGAAAGATTCTTACGAAAATTTAATGAAGACATACGCGGAATTTATAGTCTCCTGCGGTTCGAGCTTAGCTCCCGTGAATGTATTTATGAAAAAGGAAAACAACGCCAGGAATGTTGTAATTATGAAGCCGTGCCTTTTATTCGGTTTAAGAAAGTTTAATTTTATAATCGCGCCCAAACATGACAGAATATGTGAACGTAAAAATGTTGTTATTACGACTTTAGCGCCCAATCTGGTGGACAGCCAGGCGCTGAAAGCCGCGGGAGAGAAATTGTCGGCCGGTGTGCGACTTGAAGGCAACAAGGTTATGGGGCTTCTGATAGGCGGCGATAATCCGGAGTTCAGGCTTTCGGGAGATTTATTAAAAAAAGTCATAAACGATGTGCTCAAAGTTTGCGAATCGAATAACGCGGATCTGCTGGTAACGACTTCCAGGCGCACAAATAAAGAGCAGGAGTCGATTATAAAATCTATGTTACAGGGTAACTCCAGATGTAAACTGCTTGTAATAGCGAATGAGAGCAATCCAGAAGAGACGCTGACAGGCATACTGGCCTTAAGTAACGTCGCTATCGTTTCGGGCGAATCAATATCAATGATTTCCGAGGCGGTGAGTTCAGGTAAAAAGACAGTAGCTTTTGGCCTTAAGAAGAAGAAAAATTCTATTACAAAACACGAACGTGTTCTCGAAAATCTGGCAAGAGATGGGTACATATCAATAGCCAGGGCCGGAGAGATGATATCGCTGGCCTCAAGAGCGCTAAAAGACACGTCGCCCGCGAAAAAGGTCGGAGATACGGACAAAATTTACGAAGCCATGAGGGCGCTCATATAAAATTTTTCTCATGCTGCACGGCGGACCTTGCGGGATTCCACCTTCAGCGGACATAAATTTGGATTGGGCATCCAAATTTACTCGGAAAATTTTTGATGGCCGTCTAACCTGGCAACTATTATACAATTGCCCAGTTTGTCCGGCCGTTCTGGATCGCCAAAAGGAATCAAAATTTTTGACGCCGCTTCAGGCGGAATCCCGCAAGGTCCGCCTGTGAAATGGGCGAAAAATTTTACGATCTGAGGCAGTTTAGGCCTAACCCTTTTGATCAAGAACAGCTCAGGCTAATATTAAGAGAGCAAGAAAAAATATTGAAAAAATAGTAAATGATAATTTATGATTTGGGTAGATTTGGCAGGTTGGGAAGCACAAAGGATTTTGTAAGTGGCCATTGTAAAACCTAAAATTATAGTTATGTAAGCACAATAAAAATGTTAGGTCTTTTGTAATGACGAAAAACGGTTATATTTAACATTTTTCTTATAAGATTTTTATCTTATTTGTGCGAACATAACGAGTTTTAGGTTTAAAGGAAGCACGAAAAGTTTATGAACATATTACAGATATTACCATCACTGGAAGTTGGCGGGGTCGAGACCGGGACGATTGATCTGGCGAGGTACCTTGTAAAGAAATGCCACAAGGTGATCGTCATTTCGGGAGGCGGCCGGCTTGTAAGAGAGCTCGATAAGATGGGCGCGCGCCACTATACGTTACCGGTAGGGAAGAAGTCTATTTTTAATATGATACGCATGGTTCGCGCGGTGGCCGATATCATAAAAAATGAAGATATCGATATCGTACATGTGCGCTCGCGCGTGCCGGCGCTTATAGCGTTTATAGCTTCCAGAATGACCAATCGTGTATTTATGACTACCGCTCATGGTTACTACAAAAAAAGTTTTATGAGTAGCGTAATGGGTTGGGGCAGATTCGTGATAGTGCCATCCAATATAATAGCTAAGCATATGGTAAGCGATTTTGGCGTGCCCCATGATCGCATACGTTTTATTCCCCGCGGCGTGGATCTGACAAGATTCAAATTCAGGAATCCTAAGACGCATTCCTCAAAGGGTTTTACCGTGGGGATGATATCAAGAATAACGCCTTTAAAAGGCCATGCCTATTTTATAAAAGCGATATCTCTTTTATATCGAAAGATCCCCAATCTTAAAGTTGTAATAGTAGGCAGCGCCCCAAAAGAAAAATACAAAGAGGACCTGGATCTGTTAGTAAGAAGGCTCGGCCTTGCAAATATTGTGCAGTTTGTGGGCGCCAAAGAAGATATCCCATCTGTAATGAAAGACCTGGATTGTCTTGTATCCGCTACAATCACCCCGGAAGCGTTCGGCAGGTCCATTGTGGAGGCACAGGCGTCCGGTGTACCGGTGGTTTCGACCAGAGTGGGCGGCGTTGTCGATATCATAGAGGATAATAAAACGGGCCTATTCTGTGACGCGCAGGACCCGCGCGATATGGCCGATAAGATATCGAGGCTTTACCAGGACAGAGCCTTATGGGAAGAGTTTGTGATCCAGGGCAGAAAGCGCGTGGAGGATAATTTTAATCTCGATCTTATGATGACCAAGACTATTAGCGTATATGAAGAAGCCTTGAAAAGTTTAAATATTCTGGTGATAAAATTAAGCGCGATAGGCGATGTTATATTAAGCACGCCTTCGCTTCGTTCAATACGCGCAAAACACAAGGACTCTGTGATAAAGGTTCTCGTTGGGCTCCAGGCCAAAGAAGTGTTGGATAGATGCCCGTATATAAATGACAGGATAATATGTGACTTTAAGGGCAAGAATAAAGGCTTTATTGGGCTATGGAGGTTGTCAGAGGAATTAAGGAAGGGCTGTTTTGATATAGTAATAGATCTGCAGAATAATAAAAAGAGCCACATACTTTCATTTTTGTCTATGGCGCCGCTTCGCTACGGTTACGACAACGGAAAATTTTCTTTTCTATTGAACAAGAGGATAAAGGATGACGCGCCGTATCTGGATCCTATAGACCATCAGTTCAGGGTATTAAAGCTCGCGGGTATAAAACCTCTGGATAAACATCTGGAGATATGGCCTTCGCCTTCCGACGATGAAAAGGTAAGCGGTTTGCTCAATGAGAGCTGGATCAAATCAACGCAAAATATAGTAGGTATAAACGTGAGAGCCTCTTCGCGCTGGCTTTCTAAGAATTGGCCGGCTAAGTATATAGCCGAACTTTGTGACAGGCTCGCGAAAGAATTCAACGTGCGCACAGTGCTTACAGGGACTAAGGATGATATCCCTTTCATAGAAAGGATAAGCCAGAACACTTCCTCGAAACCTATAGTGGCCGCAGGTAAGACAGGCATGCTTGAATTGGCGAGCCTTATAAAAAGATGCCGGGCTTATATAACGCCCGATTCCGCGCCTATGCACATCGCCTCGGCCGTAGGCACCCCATTTATAGGCTTGTTCGGCCCTACGGATCCGGCAAGGCATATAGCGCCATCAAAAAAATACGTAGTAATGAAGAAGGATCTAAAGTGCAGCCCATGCTATAACCCGAACTGTTTGAAAAAAGTTAAATGCATGAAAGAGATAACGGTCGACGAGGTTTTTAAAGCTACCAAGGATATCTTAACCCAGAATGGCGCCGGACAATGAAAGTACTGCATGTAAATACGCACATGAATATAGGCGGTATCGGCCGGTATATACTTTCATTGTGCAATGCGATGAAGAAGATGGGGATAGATTGTTCCGTTGCCTCAAGCGGAGGCAACCTGGAAGATGAGTTAAAAGAAAACGGTATAAAGCATAAGTACATAGGTATAAAGACAAAATTTGAATTTGGCCCGAAAGTTTTTAGCGCGGTATCGCCTTTAGCTAATATAATTATGGAGGAAGGCGTAAATTTGGTCCATGCGCACACAAGGGTTTCGCAAGTTGTCTCTTTCCTGGCATCACGTAAAGCAGAGGCTCATTATGTATCGACGTGCCATGGTTTTTTTAAACCCAAATTATCGAGAAAACTGTTTGATACATGGGGAGAGAGAGTAGTCGCGATAAGTGAGCCTGTAAAGGCCCATCTGGAAAGAGATTTTGGTATAAATTCAGAACGCATAGGGCTTATACATAACGGAGTCGATATGGATAAATTCTCGAAAAATTTTTCGAACGACGAAATATCCAAACTAAAAAGATCAATAACGCTTAAAGAAGGCCCTGTAGTGGGGACTATTGGCAGGCTCTCCTCTGTTAAAGGCCAGAAATTTCTTATTGAGGCGATGAAGAACGTGATTTCTAAAAATAATCTGGCGCAATGTCTTATCATAGGTGAGGGGCCGGAAGAAGATGAATTGAAAAAGTTGGCCGTTGATTTGGGCATAGAAAATAACGTAAAATTCGCGGGCCCTATCTATAAAGACGCTAATATGTATCTTGCATGCATGGATGTATTTGTGCTGCCTTCGATAAAAGAGGGGCTGGGCCTTGCGCTGCTCGAGGCGATGGCCGCCGCAAGACCGTGCGTAGCATCAGATATAGGCGGAATAAGGGATATAGTTAAGGACAGGGATAATGGCATGCTCGTCCCTGTGGCCGATATCAGCGCGATGGCAGATTCTATATCGAAACTTTTGAGTGATAAGGCCGCCGCGATGCGGCTTGGGCAAAATGGAAGAGAGTTTGTGAAAGAAAATTTCTCAATTACCGTTATGGCTGAAAAGATGAGCAGGCTCTACAGGGAGGTAGTAAGTGGCAAACAGTAAGAAGCGCATATTATTAGTTGCCGCTACTACAATAGCAGTCCTGTTAATTGCCTCGATAGGTTATGTTGATGTAAAATCTTCCTCGGTCGTTCCGATATTAATGTACCATTCTTTTGAGGTTGAGGATCCCGGAACCACGCCCAATGTTACGCCCGAAATATTCCGTAAGCAGATAGAGTTTTTTGTTAAACATAAATATAATATAGTAGGTCTGGACAAGGTTGTAGTTTATATGACAAAAAAAGAAAAGATGCCTTCAAGGGCAGTCGCTATAACAGTTGATGACGGCTTGCGCAGTTTTTATAAAAATGCTTATCCTATATTAAAAGAGTACGGTGTGCATGCCGCGCTCTTTATGGCTGCGGATCGCGTAGGAGAGCCGGGTTATATGAGCTGGAAAGAGTTGCGCGAAGTCTCCGATTCAGGCTTAGTTATGGTTGAAAGCCACACGGCGTCGCATCCATGGCTTCCGACTATTTCTGTTGATGAAAAAAAACTGCATGAAGAAATTATAGGCTCTAAGGAGATTTTTGAGTACGGGCTACGAAAAAAAGTGGACTATATATGTTATCCTAACGGCGGATTCAATGACCTGGTAAAGGAGACGGCAAGATTGGCAGGGTACGAGGGTGCCTTTACAACCAATCCGGATAAGAAAAGCGCGATCAATGATATATACGCGATAAGACGGCTTAAGATGTCATCGTCGTCCAGGACCCCTCTGGTGATTTGGGGCAAGGTAAACAGATTTTATGCTTGGTGGAAGGAGACCAGATGGTAGGCGGTAGTAAAAAAATACTTATAGTAAACGTGAACTGGATAGGGGACGTAATATTTTCGACTCCGTTTATAAAGACCATCCGCGACGCCTATCCGGATAGCTATATAGCCTGCCTTTTACATCCGCGCTGTATCGATGTGTTGAAAGACAACCCGCGTATCGACGAGATAATAATCTACGATGAAGAAGGCGCGCACAAAGGCCTTATCGGTAAATTAAAATTAATAGCTTACTTAAGAAAGAAGAGATTTGATATAGCGTTTATACTGCACAGGTCATTTACAAAAGCGCTTATAACGTTTTTAGCTGCGGTTAAAGAGCGGGTAGGATATCCTACCAAGAAGCGCGGCATGTTTTTAACTAAACTTGTGGAGATTTCGGATGAAGAGATCCACAAGGTAGAGTATTTTCTTAATTTAGCCAGAGCATACGGGATAGCGGTAGGCGATGTCGCGTATGAATTTTTCGTAAAACAGTCAGACCGGCAAAAGATAAAGCAGTTTTTAAATGAAAATGGTATAGGCGATAAAGATCTTCTAATAGTGCTTTGCCCGGGCGGTAACTGGAATCCTAAAAGGTGGCCAAGGGAAAATTTCGCGCAATTAGCCGATATATTTATAGAAAGACTTAACGCGAAGGTGGTAATATCCGGAGCGAAAAAGGATATCGCGCTGGCAGAAGATATAGGAAGATCAATGAAGAATAGGCCGGTCATTTCCTGCGGCAAAACAGATTTAAAAGGGCTGGGAGCTTTGATGGAGCGCGCAAACCTGGTAGTGGCAAATGATACGGGTCCTATGCACATTGCCGTAGCGATGAAAAGTAATGTTATAGCGTTATTCGGGCCGACATCCGCTGGGCTTACGGGCCCTTACGGGAAGGGCAGTTATAACGTAATCTCGAAAAACGAAGAATGCGACGTCCCTTGTTATGATATGACATGCACAGATAACCGTTGTATGGCGCTTATAAAACCGGAAGACGTGTTTAAGGAAGCCCTAAAATTAATTAAACCATGAAAATAGATAAAGATCAGATAAAGCGAATACTCGTTATAACTTTGAGCAACATAGGCGATATTATTCTTACCACGCCTGTTATAAGGACGCTTTCAAAAGAGTTTCCATCTTCAAGAATAGATGTGATGGTAGGGCCAAATGGCAGAGATATTTTTAATAAGGATCCGCGGATCTTTAAGCTGGTCATATATGATAAGCATATATCTATAGTCGAAAAGAGAAGGCTGCAGTTAAAATTAAAGAGGTTAAAATATGATCTCGTAGTCGATCTAAAGAATACGGCCTTTCCTATTTTGCTGATGCCAAAGTATAGAACCAGCTCTATGCAGACATTTCCCAAAAGCATTATCCATAAAAAAGAAAAACACCTGTATAGGCTTCACCCGCTTGGGATGCAGAATATCAAGGAAGATTCATATATTTACATTCCGCAAGAGGATGAAAGATATGTGCAGAACCTGCTGGCGGAGTGTAATATATCCGATCCTATAGTTGTTATCAATCCGGGCGCTAAGAGCCACCTTAAAAGATGGACGGCCGAGGGATTTGCCAGTGTCGCGGATAGGCTGGCCAGCGAAAGCAGTGCGAGCATTGTCTTCATAGGCATGGGAGAAGACGGCGGGGTTGTTAGCGAAGTAACTAGAAGGATGAAGGGCAAATTTTATAACTTTACGAACAAGACCAATATAAGGCAGTTGGCGGCATTATTGAAAAGAGCGAAATTGCTGATAACAAACGATAGTGCGCCATTACATCTGGGTTGCACTATGGGAACAAGGGTATTGGCCATATTCGGCCCAACCGATCCTAAAAAATACGGCCCAACGGGAGAGCTTGACGCGGTTATCAATAAAAAGTTGTTTTGTTCCCCCTGCGAAAGTGCTGTATGTAAGTATAATCACGAATGTATGAAACTGATTTCGCCGGACGAGGTCTATGACTTTGCAAAGATGATGGTGGAAGGATATGAGTAAAATCCCAAATCCCAAATCCCAAATTACAAAGTACAAAAAAATTCTTATTGTCAGGACGGATAAGATAGGGGACCTTGTTCTATCCACACCTGTTATAAAGGCCGTGCGCGACGCGTATCCGGATAGCTACATAGCGGCGGTCGTCAGGCCTTACGCGCATGAAGTAATTAAGGGCAATCCGTATCTAAACGAGGTTATAACATATGAGAAGTCAAAAAAAGGCATGAGCATCTTAAGTGACCTCAAATTTATATTAGGGTTAAGAAAAAAGAAATTCGATCTGGCGTTTATACTTCACCCAAAAAACAGGACGCACATAATAATGTTTCTGGCCGGAATTCCCAAAAGGATAGGCTACGACAAAAAGCTTGGGATTCTTTTGACGAAGAGGATCCCGCATCTGAAGGAATATGGGCTGAAACACGAAATAGACTATACGCTCGATATAGTGCGTTATGCGGGTATTGAACCAAAAGAGAAGACCCTGCATGTGACCGCGGATGGGGCCGCAGAAAAAAAAGTGGACGATATTTTTGCCAAGAGCGGCATATCCAAGGACAATATGGTGATAGCGGTACATCCCGGCGCAAGTTGTCTTTCAAAAAAATGGAAAGTAGAGCGTTTTGCGAAGGTAGCGGATTCACTCGCCGAAAAGTATAATGCGAAGATTGTTATAATAGCAGGGTCTGTGGACAAAAAACTTGGAGACAGGACGGCGGAGCTGATGATTTCCGGCAATGTGAACCTGTCGGGCAAGACCACCGTATCGGATGTCGTAAGCGTGTTAAAGCGTTCGAACCTATTTATATCGAATGATTCAGGCCCAGTACATATAGCCTGCGCTGTGGGAACGCCGACAATATCTATATTCGGACGAAATGACAGAGGGCTTTCGCCGCAGCGCTGGAGGCCCATAGGCAAGAAAGACATAGCTTTGCATAAGGATGTCGGATGCAAATTATGCCTTGCCCATAACTGCAAGCGCGGCTTCGCGTGCCTGGAAGCTATAAGCGTAGATGACGTGCTTGCCGCCGCGCAAACAATATTGCGTTGACGAGGCTCGACGCCTTGTGATAAGATATTGATTCTTTAAGGATGTATTTAATGCAAAAGAGAGTAGACCTATCCAAAATAAGGACCATACGCCTTGATACTCGCAAGTGCAAGGTGTCCGTGAAGGACTTTGCGCACCTTGTAAAAAAGGGGTCGAGTTTTAAAGATTTTTACAATTCATTGCCCGCTATTCTCGCCGCCAATAATTTTAAAACTGTAGTAGACGATATCATTGCCGCCCACAAAAAGAAGAAGATGGTTATATTTATGATGGGCGCGCATGTAATAAAGTGCGGCCTGTCGCCGTTGGTCATAGACCTGATGAAGCGTGGTGTTGTAAGAGCAGTCGCGTTAAATGGAGCCGGCATAATACATGATACCGAGGTCGCTATGATAGGCAGGACGAGCGAAGATGTCGGTGAGGGCATAGTTGACGGCTCGTTCGGCATGGCGGAAGATACAGCTTCGTTTATCAACGGCTCGATAAACTATGGGTTTAGAAACGGCGTTGGTATAGGAGAGGCCCTTGGCAGCCGAATATTGAAGTCAAAATTTTCGTGCAAAGGTTTAAGCATTTTGGCGGAAGGTTACAGATTAGGCATACCGGTAACGGCTCATGTAGCGATAGGAACAGACATAATACACCAGCATCCCAGTGCGGTAGGGATGGCTATAGGAGAGGGGTCGCTTCTTGACTTCAAAAACTTTATCTACAGCGTTTCAAAGCTTGATGGAGGCGTGGCCGCCAATATCGGTTCGGCCGTGATTTTACCCGAAGTATTCTTAAAAGCGGTAACAGTCGCCAGAAATTTAGGATACAAGGTAGATAAATTTACGACGGCAAGTTTTGATATGATTAGCCAGTACAGGGTGCATCAGAATGTCATATCCAGGCCGACATCAAAGGGCGGCAAAGGGTACAGCATTATAGGGCATCATGAAATAATGATTCCGCTGCTTCACAGATCGATAATAGAAAAGATATAAAATTATGGAAAAACAGAATTTCAACAAGCTGAAACAGATAGTATCAAATTTTAAGGACGCGAACGTTCTGGTCATAGGCGACCTTATTCTTGACGAATTTATATGGGGAGACGTTTCCCGCATATCTCCCGAAGCGCCTGTGCCGGTGGTGTGGGTCAGACGTGAAAGTTTCATGCCCGGAGGGGCGTCAAATGTCGCGAATAATTTGAGAAGTTTGGGTGCGCACACCTTCATAGCCGGAGTGATCGGCGATGATGAAAGGGGCGCTATACTCAAGGGAGAGCTTGAGCAGAAAGGCATCGATACCGGCGGTATAGTCGTGGATGAGTCCAGGCCGACCACTCTAAAGACGCGCGTTGTCGCCCATCACCAGCAGGTTGTTAGAATAGATAAGGAGAAAAAGGACGCGTTAAGCGACGTGATGATATCGCGTATCATCGATTATACTAAAAAGATAATAGACAGTATAGACGCGGTTATAATCGAGGACTATGGCAAAGGAGTCATAACTCCTAAGCTGCTGAAGAGTATAGTGCCGTTAGCCAGATCGCGAAAAAAGATAATATCTGTCGACCCCAAAGAGGAACATCTGAAATATTATCAGGGGATAAGCCTTATCACTCCGAATAATCATGAGGCGTCCAAGGCCGTTGGCTTTGAAATAAAAGATAACGCGACATTAAAAAAGGCCGGTGAGGCCATGCTCAAAAAATTCAAATGCAAAATAGCCCTGATAACACTGGGCGAGAATGGTATGGCGGTTTTTCAGAAGGATAAACCTATGAAGCATATACCTACGGTGGCGCAGGAAGTATTCGATGTGTCCGGCGCGGGAGATACAGTGATAGCCTCTTATACGCTTGCGCTCGCGTCCGGAGCGAGTCCTGTGCAGGCGGCGCATATTTCTAACTGCGCGGGCGGCATTGTTGTCGGCAAGGTAGGTATCGCGGTTGTAACGCCGGATGAATTGATAGATAGAGTAAGAAAAGAATCCGGAATAATAAATAATTAAAAATCGGAGGAGTCAGTAAAAGTGAAAGCTATAGGGGTAATACCCGCAAGATGGGGTTCCACAAGATTTGAAGGTAAGGTACTGGCGGATCTTCTGGGTAAGCCGGTGATACAGCATGTTTGGGAGAGCGCGAAAAAGGCGAAGACGCTGGACGACCTTGTTGTTGCGTGTGATGATGAGCGCATAATGAAGGTTGTGCAGGAGTTCGGCGGGAAAGCGGTCTATACGTCCGTCGACCAGCCGTCCGGCACCGACCGGCTCGCGGAAGTAGTGAACCCTCTGGACGTGAAGATAGCGGTAAATATACAGGGCGATGAGCCGCTTGTTAAGCCCATCATGATAGATAATCTCGTGATGGCTCTTGAAGATGAGAAGACCGCGCAGATGGCGACTATGGTAAAGAAGATAGAAGACGAAGAAGAGCTTACGAATTCAAATGTGGTAAAGGCTATCTTTGATAAGAATGGATACGCGATATATTTTTCGCGTTACGCTATACCGTATAATAGGACAAACAGCGTCGATAAAGATAAGAAGCCGGTATATTATAAACATATAGGCATGTACGCGTTTACCAAGGACTTTTTATTCACATTCAGAAATCTGCCTAAATCATCTCTCGAAAACGCGGAAAAACTTGAACAGCTGCGCGTGCTGGAGTATGGTTACAAGATAAAGATAGTTGAAACGAAGTTCGATACAATCGGTGTTGATACGCATGAAGATCTGTTGAGAGTAAAAGAGATGATGTTGTCTGAAAGATACTAAAGGTAAAATATAATGCAGTCTACCAAAGAGATAAAGATAGGCAATGTAAAGATAGGGGCGGGTAATCCGCTTGTCCTTATCGCGGGGCCATGTGTTATAGAATCCGAATCAAGCGCCGTAAGGCACGCGAAGGCGTTAAAAGATGTAACGAGGCGGCTTGGAGTGCCTTTTATATTCAAATCAAGTTACGATAAAGCGAATAGATCCTCCGTGAATTCATTCAGGGGCCCCGGACTTAAGAAGGGATTGAAGATACTGCATAAGATAAAAGAGGAATTGGCCCTACCCATCCTTTCCGATGTACACTGCAAGGAAGAGGTTAGGGAAGCTTCAAAGGTGCTGGACGTAATCCAGATACCGGCTTTTCTCTCAAGACAGACGGATCTGATATTGGCGGCGGCCAATACAGGCAAAGTAGTCAATATAAAGAAGGGGCAGTTCTTAGCGCCCTGGGACATGCGCAATGTAGTTAAGAAGATAGAGTCGAGCGGAAACAAAAAGATAATTCTTACCGAAAGGGGAGTAAGCTTCGGTTATAATAATCTTGTAAGTGATTTCAGGTCTGTGCTGATAATGAAAGAGATGGGTTATCCGGTTGTATACGACGCGACTCACTCTGTCCAGATGCCGGGGGGGTTAGGGGATAAATCCGGCGGTGAAAGCAAATTCATACCATATCTATCGATGGCCGCGGTTGCCTGCGGTGTCGATGGTATCTTTATAGAGGTACACGAAAATCCTTCAAAGTCATTGAGTGACGGTCCCAATATGGTAAAGCTCTCCGAGCTTGAAAAAATACTGATGAAGTTAAAGAAGATAGAAAGGGCGGCAAGATAATGGCTAAAAGAATAGCCAAAAATGTCCTTACGATAGAACGCGACGCTTTATCTGATCTGATAAAGAGGATAGACTCCGGTTTTGAAAAGGCTGTAAACGCCTTGTATAAAACAAAAGGGCGCGTGATAGTCACGGGAATGGGCAAGCCCGGTTTTATCGCGCAGAAGATATCGGCAACACTCTCTTCTACCGGCACACCTTCGCTGTATCTGCATCCGGCAGAAGCGTTGCACGGCGACTTAGGTAGAGTGACGAAGGAAGATATTATACTGGCGCTTTCAAATAGCGGCGAGACGGATGAAATAATCAAATTTTTACCTATTGTGAAGAAGATAGGCGCGAAATTGATCGCTATGGTCGGAAATACAAAATCCACACTCGCGAAGAACGCGGATTATATTATAAATACCTCGGTAAAGAGAGAGGCGTGTTCGTTAGGACTGGCTCCCACAACATCGACCACAGCAATGCTCGCCATGGGAGACGCTCTTGCGGTAGCCCTGCTTGATAAAAAAGGTTTTAAGGAGAATGATTTTGCTTTCTTTCACCCGGGAGGGATACTGGGCAAGAGGTTATTGTTAAGCGTAGGCGATATCATGAGGAAGGGCAGCGATAACCCTATAGTTAACGAGAATTGCCCTGTCAAAAGAGTTTTGCTTGCTATAACAAAGGCACGCGCGGGAAGCGCAAGCGTGGTTGATTTTAAGGGTAAGCTGATCGGAATATTTACCGACGGTGACTTAAGAAGGCACATAGAAGGCCAACCCGATCTTATTAATAAAAAAGTCAGGGACGTCATGACTAAAAATCCGGTAACTATAAGCAAAGACAGGCTGGCGGCGGAAGCCTTTGATATACTCCGATCAAAAAAGATAGACGAAATTCCGGTTGTCGATAACAAAAAGCGGCCTGTTGGATTGTTAGATGTGCAGGATCTGCTTAAAGCAGGGCTCGTATGATAAGTAAAGAGATCGTGGAAAAAGCGAAGCGCGTGAAGATGCTTATCAGCGACATAGACGGTGTTATGACCGACGGCCGTATAGTATACAGCATTTACGGCGATGAACTGAAATTTTTTGATGTCACAGACGGTTTCGGTATGTCGCTTTTGAACAGGGCCGGCATAAAGACCGTCATAATGACCGCGAAAAAATCCAGGATAGTGAAGATGCGCGGCCGCGATTTAAAGGTGGCAAGAGTGTATGCCGGGTTCCTGGATAAGATGATACCTTTTAACGACCTATTAAAAAGATTCAAGATTAATCCCGAAGAGATATGTTTTATAGGGGATGACCTAATAGACCTTCCGGTATTGAAGAGGGTGGGCTTTGCCGTATCTGTGCCAAACGCTATGGAAGAGGTAAAAGTAGCCGCGCACTACGTTACCTCAAAATCAGGCGGACGCGGCGCTGTGCGCGAAGTCTGCAATCTTATCTTAAAGAGCCAGGACAAGTGGGACCAGGCCACAGCCAAATACTTCAAGTAGCATCCATCCGCCTTGACATTGTAACCTTATTATTATATATTTATATGGTTTATGAAATATAAGTATAGGAGGTATTATCTATATTACCTCGGAAGGGTTGCCGCGTTTTTAGTATATTTACTGCCTATGAGCGTCAGTTCGGCGATTGCCGCTTTTTTCGGCAGATGCGCGTTTTTCCTTCTTCCCAAATATAGAGATATAGCCATAGATAACCTTACTCACGCTTTTGGCGCGGAAAAGACACCGCGCCAGATTAAGGATATCGCGATTAAGGTATTTGAAAATCTCGGCAGAAACGCCGCCGAGCTTATCAATTTTCCGAAGATAAAAGAAGATAATATAGACCGCTTTGTTAGCGTAGAAGGCCTTGATACTGTAGACGGATCTTTCGCAAGAGGTAAGGGTACCATAATACTGGCATCCCACTTCGGTAATTGGGAGCTTTTGGGGCTGACATTCCGCGTTAAAGGCTATCCGGGCTCTACCATAGGCCGGAAGATATATTTTTATAAATACGACAACTGGCTTAATAACCTGCGAAGGGCGCGGGATATCAATGTCATCTACCGTGATGAGTCGCCAAGGAAGATGCTAAGGGTGCTGAAGGATAACAAGATACTTGGCATAGTCGCGGACCAGGATGTTGATTCGGTCGAAGGCGTATTCGTGAATTTTTTCGGGAGGCCCGCTTATACACCAGTGGGTCCGGCGGTGTTGGCTCAAGCTACAGGAGCCAGCCTGATACCGACTTTTGTGATCCGCGAAGGCAATCGTCACCGTTTTGTTGTAGAAAAACCGGTAGAATTGATAAATACCGGAAATAAAGAGGCGGATATAGTAACGAATACTCAAAAATGGTCGGATGTTGTAGAATCGTACATAAGACGCTACCCGGAACAGTGGGTATGGGTGCATAAACGCTGGAAGACCAAAAAAGAAAGTTAAAATGAAAAAATATTTATTATTAGGATTGCTTATAACGGCCTTTATATCCACCGGCTGCGGCAAGAAAGAACCGCCCAGGGTGGAAGACGCCGCGTCTTCGAGCGATACTCAAGAGGCAAGCTCTTCCGGAGCGAAAAAAGACGGTGTAGAGCATAAGGTGCTTTCTTTTAACCTCGAAGGCCTTACCGACAAGGGAGAAAAGAAGTGGGAGGTTATAGGCAGGACAGCCCGCTCCATATCAGAAAATGAGATAAGGCTGGGCGATATTATCGCTAAGACATATGGCGATCAGGAAGCTGTTATAACCGCGGATCAGGGTGTATACGATAAATCGAAGAATAATGTCAGGCTTGAAAAGAATGTAAAGGCGACTATAGAGAATGCCGGTTCGGTAATGAAAGATCAGATAGGTTTTCCGATAGATACTGTCGCTTCAGAAAAAAAAGATCTTCCAGGTAACAGGAAGAAGATAGTGATTACCTGTGACGGAGAGGTGGAATTCGATTATGCAAAGAACCTGGCGTATTTCAGGAAGAACGTAAAAGTAAGAAGTGAAGACGGTGACATAGACGCGGACAGGATAACCGTTAATCTGGATCCGAAGACGAAGAAGATAAACGATATAGTTGCTGATGGGCGGGTAAAGATCACGCAGAAAGAGAATGTGGCCTACAGCGACAACGCTAAATATAGCGAAGCGGATAAGAAAGTTCTATTGAGCGGAAGCCCCAAGATAGAGATGGCTCAAGACACCGGTGATAGTTTTGTAAAAGACAGATTCCCAGAGAGGTAAAATATGCATCTATTAGAAACGACCGGTTTGGTAAAGGTGTATGGTAAAAGGTGCGTCGTTGATTCTGTAGATATAAATGTCAAGAGGGGCGAAGTTGTTGGGTTGCTCGGCCCAAACGGCGCCGGCAAAACTACCACATTTTATATGATAACCGGCCTGATACAACCTGACCGGGGCAGAATAATATTTGACAGGCAGGATATTACCGGTACGCCGATGCATATACGCGCGCGTTCCGGGATAGGGTATCTATCCCAGGAGCCGTCCATATTCAGAAAACTGACCGTTGAAGAAAATATCATGGCCGTTTTAGAGACGCTCGATTTTTCTCCCCGCGAAAGAAAAAGAAGATGTGATGAGTTATTGGGTGAGCTTAAAATAAGCCACTTGAGGAAGAACATGGCATATACGCTTTCGGGCGGAGAGAAGAGGCGTGTTGAGATAACGAGGGCGCTGGTAACGAATCCTATGTTTATTCTTCTGGACGAACCTTTTAGCGGCATAGACCCGATAGCCGTGGGCGAGTGCCAGGAGATAATAAAAGAGTTGCGCGACAAAGGGTTGGGCATACTCTTAACCGACCACAATGTGAGAGAGACGCTCACGATATGCGACAGGTCGTACTTAATGGCAGATGGAAGGATATTGATTTCAGGGCCAAAGGAAGATCTAATATCAAATCCCAGGGCCAGAGAGATATACTTAGGCGAAAAATTTACGATGTAAATTAAGCACCTTTGTGATATAATCTACACTTCCCAAAAAAAGAAAGATAAGGTAAAAGATAAGATGAAGTCAAAAGTAAAACCGATAGAAGAATGTACGACGCTTTTTGAGATAGAAGTGCCCAAAGAGACTATAGATCAGGCGTTCGAAGAGGCATATGCCCAGATAACAAAGGTGGCTTCGTTGCCGGGTTTCAGGGCGGGAAAAGTACCCAGGGATCTCGTTAAGAAGCATTTCGCTAAAGAAGCCAAGAAGGATGTCATAGACCGTGTGATATCGGATGCCTACCAGAAGGCCCTCGAAGAGCACAAGATAGAGCCCATAGGTTTCCCCGACATAACCGACCTGGTGCTGGAAGAAGGCAGTCCGATGTCTTTTAAGGCCAGTGTAGACACGCGCCCGAAGTTTAAGATTAAAAATTATAAAGGTATTCAGGTTGACAAGAAAAAGGTGCAGATTAAGGACGAGGACGTAAAAAAAGCTATAGATAATCTTCGTGAGTATACGGCGAAATATGTAGCCGTCGAAGACAGGCCCGCGCAGTGGGAAGATTATATCGTAACCGATCTTGAACGCTCCATCGAGGGTAAGCCTGGGTGCGAGAAGAAGGATAATTTCTGGCTGCTGCTTGATAAAGAGTCCCTGCTAAGCGGATTAACGGAAAAAATAATAGGCATGAAGAAGGGCGAAGAACGCGATATAGAAGTTAATATGCCGGAAAAATATCCCGATAAGGATTTGGCCGGTAAAAAAGCGAAGTACCATGTAAAGATCAAAGAGATAAAGTTGAGACAGTTGCCCAATATAGATGACGATTTTGCCAAGGATCTGGGTAAGGAAAATTTAGAAGATCTAAAAAAAGAGATAGCGGCGGAGTTGGAAAAAAAGATGAAGTCGGATAGCGAGATAGCTACGGAGAACCAGCTCCTCAATAAGCTCATGGATGAGAACAGCTTTTCCGTGCCGTCATCTTTGGTTAACAAACAGATACGCCTTATGACGGAGAACGCGAAGGCGAAACTTACGCAAAAAGGATTCAGCAAAGAAGACCTCGAAAAAAAGAATGAAGAATTTACGGGCCGGTTCAAAGATGACGCGGTAAGGCAGGTCAGGCTTCTGTTTATTCTGGACAGGATAGCTACCAGCGAAAATATAGATGCTGACCAGAAGGATCTCGATAGCGCGTACAAGTCGATATCCATTCAGTCGGGCAAGGGCGAACAGGAAGTAAAAAGTTATTACGAAAAAGAGGGGTTGGTAGATAATCTTTTGGAGAGGATAAGAGAAGAGAAGACGATAGAATTCTTACTCAAGTCCGCTGACGTAAAAGAAAAGGATTAACCTTAAGGAGGGGCCAGATGAGCGTATTAGTTCCTATGGTAATTGAGACTACGGGAAGAGGCGAGAGAGCTTACGATATCTACTCCAGACTGTTAAAGGACAGGATAATCTTTGTAGGCACCGCGATTGACGATGTGGTCGCCAATCTTATTATCGCTCAATTGCTTTTCCTGCAGATGGAAGAACCCGACAAAGAGATATCGATGTATGTAAATACGCCGGGTGGTTCTGTTACCAGTGGGCTCGCTATATACGATACAATGCAGTTTGTTAAGCCGGATGTGAGCACTTATTGTGTTGGCCAGGCCTCAAGCATGGGAGCGCTATTGTTGTCGGCGGGTACAGCCGGTAAGCGCTACGCTCTTCCGCATTCACGTATAATGATACATCAGCCTTGGGGCGGCGTGCAGGGTGCCGCGGCGGATATAAGCATACAGGCCCAGGAGATCTTAAGGCTGCGCGCGAGATTAGAAGAGGTGCTCGCAAAGCATACGAAGCAGCCGCTGGAAAAGATAAAGAAAGACACTGACAGGGACTATTTTATGTCCGCGGAAGAGGCAAAGGCTTACGGAATAGTGGATGAAGTTATAGAGAATATCGCAAAGAAGAAGAAGTAATTTAGCTATTAAGAGAGGACGACATGAGTAAGAAGTATTTGATGACGCCCGGGCCTACACCGGTACCAGAAGATATACGGCTTGAGATGGCAAAGCCTATAATTCACCACAGGACAAAGGAATATCAGGCCATATTCAAAGACGCTACGGAAGGCTTAAAAAAGATATTCAAGACATCTAATGATGTGTATACTTTTACGTCCAGCGGTACGGGAGCCATGGAGGCGTCTATAGCGAATGTTCTTTCGCAAGGTGATAAAATAATAGTGGTGCGCGGCGGAAAATTCGGTGAAAGATTTGGCGAGATAGCCAAAGCATATGGCGTGGAACCGATAAATATTGATGTCCAGTGGGGTTCTGCACCTAGTCCGGAATTGATAAAAGATACCTTAAAGAAGAACCCAGGCGTTAAGGGTGTGTATACAACGCTCTGTGAAACATCTACCGCCACAGTATTTGATATAAAAGCTATCGGCGAAATTGTGAGGGGTACCAATGCTTTGTTTGTGGTAGATACGATAAGCGGTCTTGGCGCGGATAAATTTGAAAATGACGCATGGAACGTTGATATAGCAGTCTGCGGTTCGCAAAAAGGCTTAATGATACCGCCAGGACTTGCTTTCTGTTCTGTCAGCGAGAAGGCATGGAAAGCTGTCGAGAGCTCTAAAATCCCGAAATTTTATTTCAATTTCAAAAAGTATAAGAAGGCTTGGATGGATACCGATACACCGTTTACATCAGCGATAACACTTGTTATAGGGTTGAAGAAGGCGGTGGAGATGATAAATAAGAAGGGCATAGACAGCGTTATAGCCGAGCACGATGCCCAGGCCCGCGCGTTCCGTGATGCATGTAAAGCGATTGGGTTAGGTGTATTCTCCAAATCGCCTTCATCGGCGGTCACAGCTATTAATACACCCGTTGGCATGGATGCGGATAACCTAATAAAACTTTTAAAGACCGAATTTGGGGTAACATTTGCCGGGGGGCAGGAGAGCCTTAAAGGCAAGATATTCAGATGCGCTCACATGGGCGGCATAGATAAAGAGCATACTATAGAGTCGGTAAAGGCGCTTGAGCAGGCATTAATAAAGCTGGGGCATAATTTTAAAACAGGAACAGCCGTGGCGATAGTAGAGAAAGCACTGCGGTAAACTTTTAGATAATAGGGAGAAGGTTATGCCATACAAGGTTCTTATAAGCGATTCGCTTTCCAAGGAGGCTGTAGAGATCCTCGAGAAAGAGAAAGATCTTAAAGTAGACGTTAATACAAAGCTTACGCCCGAGGAGCTCAAGAAAGTCATAAAAGATTATGACGCGCTGTTAGTCCGCTCCAGCACTAAAGTCACAAAAGACGTAATAAACGCTGCGGATAAGCTCAAAATAATCGGTCGCGCAGGGGTAGGATTGGATAATGTCGATGTTGAAGCTGCTTCCAAGAAGGGCATTATTGTAATAAATACTCCCGGCGGTAATACTATATCTACAGCCGAACATACATTCTCGATGATGTTATCGCTTTCCCGCCGCATACCGCAGGCTGACCTATCTATGAAAAAAGGCGAATGGGAAAGAAAGAAATTTATGGGCGTCGAACTCTATGGTAAGGTGCTTGGCATTGTAGGACTTGGAAGAATAGGAACAGAGGTGGCGAAGAGGGCGTTAAGTTTTAATATGAAGGTCGTGGCATATGATCCGTATCTTTCGTTCGAAAAAGCCAAAGAGCTTGGAATAGAATCTTCAGACCTGGATAATCTATTAAAAAAATCCGATTATATTACGGTCCATACACCTCTTACAGATGACACAAGGCATGCTATTTCCGATAAGCAGTTTGAGATGATGAAGAAGGGTGTGAGGATAATAAACTGTGCCAGGGGCGGTATTATAGATGAAGCCGCGCTTATCAAGGCCATAGAATCCGGTAAAGTAGCCGGAGCGGCGATGGATGTATACGAAGAAGAGCCGCCGGCGAAAGATTCGAAACTCTTAAAATTGGACAAAGTTGTTTTAACCCCTCATCTTGGCGCGTCGACCGAGGAGGCGCAGGTCAATGTAGCCATAGATATAGCGAATACGGCCCGCGATATACTTTTGGGCCGCTGCATAAGAAATGCAGTAAATATGCCCTGTGTGGACCCGGAGGTATTTAAGGTTATCGAGCCCTATTTAAAGCTTTCGGAAAAGATAGGTTTGATAACAGCGCAGATAGTTGAAGGCCATATTAAGAAGGTTAAGGTAAGATACGTAGGAGATATATTAAAGTATGATCTTTCGCCCTTTACGGTATCTGTTATGAAGGGTATGCTTACGCCGATATTGCAGGAGACAGTTAATTTTGTAAACGCCCTGGTGATAGCCAAAGAGCGCGGGATAAGCGTAGTTGAATCAAAGACCACGGAAATCCAGGACTTCGCGAGCCTTATAATAGTGGATGTCGAGACAGACAAAGCCAAGAGCATGGTGGCAGGAACTTTGTTTACAAAGACGGACCTGAAGATAGTGAAGGTAAATGAGTTTTGGGTCGACTGCGCACCTGAAGGGAATATGCTATTCGTATTTAACAAGGACGTTCCCGGCATCATAGGAGAGATAGGAACGATATTCGGCAAGAATAATATAAATATAGCCAGTGTCTCGTTTGGAAGAGATGTCAAAGGCGGTAAGGCTGTGAGCGTATGGAATGTCGATAGCGATGTGCCCAAAAAAGTGCTGGACGATATTAGAAATGCTAAGAATATACAGGAAGTGAAGTTAGCAAAATTATAATAATAGAGGGGTGTGATAAATGAAGAAGCAGGGCAAGATTTACATACTTGATGTTACGAACAGAGACGGTGTGCAGACATCCAGGCTGGGTCTGGCAAAACTACAAAAGACGATGATCAATATCTACCTGAATGAAATGGGTGTCGCGCAGTCTGAGTTTGGTTTTCCGGTTACGCGCCATGAAACAAATTATCTTAACGCCAACCTTGAGCTTGCTAAGATGGGTGTGCTAAAGCCTATAGTTTTAAGCGGCTGGATCAGGGCGATAAAAGAAGATGTCGAAAAGGCGTGCAAGATGACGAAGATCGAAAATCTTAACCTTTCGATATCTACATCCGATCAGATGATAGGTGGAAAGTTTCAGGGTAAATATACAAAAGATGATGTTATAAAAGAGATGACGGAAGCCGTACGCACCGCGCGTAAGCTCGGTGTAAAACTTATCGGCGTAAATTCCGAAGACGCCTCAAGGACACGCATAGACTATCTTATAAAATTTGCCAGAGCCGCGAAGAAAGCAGGCGCTGACAGGATCCGCTATTGTGACACGCTTGGGTATGACGACCCATTTTCGATTTATGACAGGATAAAGATCCTGGCAGAGGAAGTTAAACTTCCCATAGAATTGCATTGCCATAATGATCTGGGTATGGCCGTCGCCTGTTCGGTTGCGGGCGCGAAAGCCGCCATAGATGCGGGTGTAAACGCTTATATCAATACCACGGTCAATGGCATGGGCGAAAGAGCGGGTAATGCCGATCTGGTGAGCGTAATACTGGCGATAAAATATTCCAGCGGTCTGCGGGATAAGTATATTTTGGACGAGAGAATAAAGCTCTCCTGCGCATGGAAGATAGCGAAATACGCATCATATGCTTTTGGTGTGCCGCTGCCGATAAATCAGCCGGGTGTGGGGGCCAATGCTTTTGCGCACGAATCCGGTATACACGCGGATGGCGCTTTGAAGGATAGAAGAAATTATGAATTGTATGATTTTGAAGAGCTGGGCCGGGGAGAACCAGAACTGATAGAGACCGGCAGGCAGATTACCGCCGGAGAATATAGCGGTATAAAAGGCTTCAGGAACGTTTATGAAAAGCTCGAGATAAAATTTAAAGATGAAAAAGACGCCGCAAAGATCCTGGAGCTTGTTCGCTATGCGAACGTCCACACCCAGAGGCCTCTCACAGAAGATGAGTTAAGGTTTATTGCGACCTATCCAGAAATCGCGCGTAAAATATTTACGATGACCCCATAATATAAGGAGGGTGAGTCATGAGGAAGATGCTTTTTTTTGCAGCAGCTATGATTATTGTATCGGTTCTGTTTTTAGATATGGCTAAATGCGAAGAAAAAAAACAATCCGGTCAGGCGCCTGAAAGAATGAGCGTGCTGGACAGGATCAAAAAAAGTTATAACGATTTTAGGAATCGCGGCCAAGTGAAAAAAGCGAGCGTTCCTGTGCCGGCGCCTATAGCCAAAAAAGAAGAGAAGAAAAAGCCCGCCACCAAAGAAGAATTGCTGCAAGATATTAAAGATGACCTCAAGACGCAGGAAGAGATACTTGAGGCTATGCCTTCTCTAAAGGCGGAAAAAGACAGCGAAGGAAAAGTGTTCTACGCATTCAATGGCGTAAAAATAGATGACATGAGCAAGGAGGAATTGGAGCAGCTGTTCAGCAAAGTTGGGCAATTAGCTGTAAAATTCAGGACAGAAAGAATACAGAGGCAGTTAGATACGGTAAGACAGGCTAATCAGGGCGGGCCGGGTAGAGTCCCTGTGGCAGCGCCTTCCGCGCCTCAATCCCTGCGTGCCCCAACGCTGCCAGCACCCCCAAGAGCATCGGCACCACCGCCAGCTCCGCCAAGAGCATCGGCACCACCGCCAGCTCCGCCTTCGCGAAGGTAATGGATAATAAAATATGTCAAAAAATATAGCTATTATAGGAGCACAGTGGGGCGATGAAGGCAAGGGCAAGGTTATAGATATCTATGCCAGGAATGCGGACTATATCGCGAGGTATCAGGGTGGTAATAACGCGGGCCATACCGTTGTTATAGGCAAAGATTCTTTTGTTCTACATCTTATCCCGTCGGGAATATTGCATAATGGCAAGATATGCGTTATAGGTAACGGTGTTGTCGTTGATCCGAAAGCCCTTCTCGAAGAGATCCAGATGCTGGAATCCAAGGGTATTAAAGTGGATTCCAGGCTTTTCGTAAGCAAAGATGCGCATATAATATTTCCTTATCATAGAAAGTTAGATGAGCTTCGTGAGGCGAAGAAAAAAAATATAGGAACAACTAAGAAGGGCATAGGGCCGTGTTATGCCGATAAAGTCGCGAGACTTGGAATAAGGTTCGTCGATCTTTTAAATGATGATATATTCAGGGAGAAGCTTCGCGCTAATCTCGACGAAAAGAATCCTATCTTCTCAAAGATTTATAACGTAGAGGGGTATTCATTTGATGAGCTGTATAAGGAATATGCCGATTATGGTAAGAAGGTAAGGAAGTATGTATGCGATACGGCGGTTATGCTGAACGACGCGATAAAGGCAAAGAAGAGAGTATTGTTCGAAGGCGCGCAGGGCACGCTTCTTGATGTGGACCATGGCACATATCCTTATGTAACATCCTCGAATTCAACGGCAGGTGGAGCCGCTACCGGAACCGGCGTGGGTCCGACAAAGATAGATAAAGTAATAGGAGTTGTGAAGGCCTATACCACCAGGGTCGGGGAAGGGCCGTTTCCCACAGAATTCGGGGAAGATCTTATGGACAAGATACGTCAAAAGGGCAGGGAATTCGGCGCCACTACAGGCAGGCCGAGAAGATGCGGATGGTTTGACGGCATCGTTGTAAAACATGCCGTTATGGTAAACGGCCTTGACGAGATAGTAGTCACAAAATTAGACGTTCTCGATTGTCTCGATAGTCTTAAGATATGCACAGCATACAAATTCGAAGGCAAGCTTTATAAGGATTTTCCATCGGACGCAAAGTTGCTGAATAATTGCGAGCCGGTTTATGAAGAGATGCCAGGATGGAAGACGGATACCACAGCGGTTACATCGTATTCGGGCCTTCCGAAGAATGCCAAAAAATATCTCAAAAAGATACAGAGCATACTTGGCACTAAGATAGCTCTTATCTCTGTCGGATCAGACAGAAAGCAGACATTTTCAAGTGAATAACCTTCTTTAAATTTCGATCAAAATGTCTAATACACCAGAACACGTCGCGATCATAATGGACGGTAACGGCAGGTGGGCGAGGAAAAGAGGCCTGCCTAAAATAGCCGGGCACCGCGCCGGCGCAAAGTCGGTTAGGGAAGTTATCAAGGCCGCTAAAGAGTCCGGTGTAAAGATCCTTACCTTATATACATTCTCCACAGAAAACTGGAAGAGGCCTAAACATGAAGTGGCCGCGCTCTTCAAATTACTCGAAGATTATCTATGCAAAGAGATTGAATCCTTTCATAAAAATGATATAAAACTATCGGTTATAGGCAGGATGGAAGAGCTGCCTGAGAACACGCAAAGAAAGTTGGCGGATGTTATTAATAAGACAAAAGATAATAAATCCCTGATATTAAATCTGGCGCTGAACTATGGGAGCAGGACTGAAATATTGGATGCCGTGCGCAAGATAGCGGATGACTGCGTCTTGGGAAGGCTCAAGGCGGACCAGGTGGACGAAAAAACCTTTAGCAGATATCTTTATACAAAGGATCTTCCGGACCCCGACCTTTTAATAAGAACCTCCGGGGAGATGAGGGTATCAAATTTTCTTTTATGGCAGATATCGTACGCGGAATTATATGTGACAAGTAAGCTTTGGCCTGATTTCAGATCGTCCGATTTTAAGAAGGCGGTAAAAGAGTATCAGGACAGGGAGAGAAGATATGGCGGATAATAGTTCCCTGGGCAAAAGAGTTGTAAGTTCCGTAATAATACTTACTCTGGTGGGGCTCGTTATATTTTGTTTTCCGAATTGGGTCTTCGCGCTGCTTGCCTGCGCGATGATAGGCCTTGGGTTATGGGAATTTTTCAGCCTCGCGGAGAAGAAGGGTATATTCGTCTATAAATATTTTGGCATACTTATAGGTATGCTCGTTCCGGTAATAATATATTTTCAAATGGGTATGGAAGGCTATGTCACGACCGAGCCATTTATTATAGTGATAGCGTGTCTATTCACATTCGTTCTTTTATTTACAAGAAGGGAAAACTCACAGGCTCTTGCCAGCGTAGCGGTGACGATGTTCGGCCTTTTATACATAGCATGGTTCTTTTCATTTTTTATAAAACTGAAGTTTCTGCCGCAAGGGTCATTATTGGTGGTCTTTTTGATAGTTGTAACCAAGATGGGTGATGTAGGAGCGTATTTTATAGGAAAATCTTTCGGTAAACACAGTCTTATACCGCGCATCAGCCCCAATAAAACCGTTGAGGGGACAATAGGAGGCCTGCTTTTCAGCGTAGGCAGCGCCCTTGCGGGCAAACTATATCTTCCCAATTTTTCATTTGCGCATCTTTTGACCTTAGGGTTTCTATTGGGGATACTGGCGCAGATGGGAGACCTTGCCGAGTCGCTTATAAAAAGAGATTGTTCGGTCAAGGACGCCAGTGGCAGCATACCAGGATTCGGAGGCATGCTCGATATTATAGATAGTCTTATCTTCACCGTCCCCATATTTTATTTTTACGTAAAGGTGCTGGTTTAAATGCCAAGAAGAATTGCCATCCTCGGCTCGACGGGCTCAATAGGAGTTAATGCGTTAAAGGTAGCGTCTTCCCTCGGTAAAGAGGTAGAAATTATCGCCCTTTCCGCCGATTCCAATATAAAGGTGTTAGCCCGGCAGGTTAATATTTTTAATCCCAAGGTAATATGCGTAAGGGATGGATCTTATGCGCAAAAAATAAAAAAAATAATCCCTTCGTGTGTAAAAGTGCTCTGCGGCAATGACGGCCTCGAAGAAATAGCTTCAAGAGCAGATATCGATACGGTTCTATTCGCTATAAGCGGCTTATCATGCACTAAACCCTTGATAAAGGCCATAGAAAGCAAAAAAAAGATAGCCCTTGCCAATAAAGAAGCGCTGGTAAGCGCGGGCTCTATCATAATGCGCCTTGCAAAAGAGAATGGCGTTAATATCATACCGATAGATAGCGAACATAGCGCGATATTTCAGTGCCTGGAAGGCAAAAGAGAGTATCTGAAGAAGCTCTATCTTACAGCCACCGGAGGGCCGCTTCGCGATATTCCAAAAAGCAGGTTTGATAGGTTATCCCCCAATTTTATTCTAAATCACCCTAAGTGGAAGATGGGTAAAAAAATATCAGTAGATTCAGCGACTATGATGAATAAAGGACTGGAGATTATTGAGGCTAAATGGCTTTTTGACGTGGACGCAGGCGATATTGAGGTCGTAGTGCATCCCGAAGCTATAATACATTCGATGATAAGTCTTATAGACGGCACTTTTTTCGCTCAATTGAGCGTTCCGGACATGCGCCTTCCGATTCAGTATGCGATAACATATCCGGTCCGCTTTGATACAAAATTGAGAAGTTTGAATTTTTCGCAGATAAGGAGTCTTTCGCTGGAAAGACCCGATACGAAGAAATTTCCGTGTCTTAACCTTGCGCAAAGAGCGCTTGAGATGGCAGGAGTGTATCCGGCGCTTCTCAATGCCGCCAATGAGGAGGCTGTGAAAAAATATTTGGAATGTAAAATTAAATTTAGCCGCATACCTTATATAATAGAGAAGGTGCTGGCCGGATACACCGGCTCAAAGATAAAGGAATTATCGTTGAATGAAATAATCGGTGCGGAATGTTGGGCAAGAGAGGAGGCCTTAAGACTTTGTCATTAATCTATTTTTTGATCGTATTAAGCATCCTGGTTTTGATACATGAATTCGGCCATTTTATCGTGGCAAAAAAATTGGGTGTGCGTGTAGAAAAATTTTCTTTTGGTTTTGGCCCGAAGCTTTTTTCCATCAAAAAGGGCGAAACAGAGTATCTGATATCCGCGATTCCTTTGGGTGGATATGTGAAGATGGCCGGAGACGAGCCTGGCGAGGCATTAAAGGGCGAAAGATGCGAATTTTTATCGAGATCGATACTGGATCGCTTCAATATAATATTCGCGGGCCCACTTTTAAACTATATCCTGGCATTCGTAATATTCTCTGTTATATTTATGTTCGGAAGCCCTACTCTTACCACAGAGGTAGGGTCTCTCATGAACGACTATCCCGCGGCCAAGAGCGGTATATCTATAGGGGATAGAGTAATGCAGATAGACGGTAAAAGTGTCAAATACTGGGAAGATATGACGGCTATTATACATAAGCATCTGGATGGCCCCATAAAGTTGAAGATCCAGAGAAAGGATGCAATTGTAGATTTTGAGATACAGCCCGTCATCCGTGACATGAAAGATATCTTCGGCAAGACAAATAGAATTGCCCTTCTTGGCATAGCGCCGTCACAGAAGATAGAAAATGTTAAGTATGGATTTTTCGACGCGTTTGGAATGGGTTTTAAGAAGCTCGTGGACCTCACTGTTATAACCTACAGGGCGTTGTGGTCAATAATATGCGGCAAGATGTCGCTTAAAGAGTCTATGACGGGTCCTATAGGTATATTTATAATAACGGGTAAGGCGGCGCAGATGGGCCTGATATATCTTGTGCATCTTATGGGGCTATTGAGCGCGTCTCTTGCGATATTTAATTTGTTGCCTCTGCCTGTGCTTGACGGGGGGCATATATTGTTTCTCGCGATAGAGAAGTTGAGGGGGAAGCCTCTTTCTATGAAGACCCAGGAAGTTATCGCAAATGTCGGGGTGGCCTTTCTGATATTATTAACGGTATTTATATTTTACAATGACATAATAAAGTTCGGTGTGTTTAAAAATATGGCTAAATTTTTCAAATGATAACCAGACGCAAAACAAGACAGGTTAAAGTCGGGAATGTAAAGATAGGAGGCAACGCGTCCGTATCGATACAGTCGATGGCGAAGTTTGACACATCTAACGTGGCAAGAGTTGTATCTCAGATTGAGGGCCTTGAAAAATGCGGATGTGAGATCATAAGAGTCGCGGTCAAGACAACCGAAGACGCGAAGGCGATCAAAGAGATAAAGAAGAAAATAGGCATACCGCTCGTTGCGGATATCCATTTTGATTATAGACTGGCGCTCGAGTCCATAAAAAGCGGCGCGGATAAGATACGCCTTAATCCCGGGAATATGAAGAATCGCGACGAGATTGCGCAGGTAGTGCGGGCCGCGAAGAAGGCAAGGATACCGATAAGGATTGGCGTCAATTCAGGATCGACATCGTGCGACTTCGTTGATTCGGCGTTAAAATACGTCAAATTATTTGAGGATTTGGATTTTCATGATATAATCATCTCTCTTAAAGGATCGGATGTTTCACAGACCGTAGAAGCTTATAGGAGAATATCGAAGCGGTGTGATTACCCACTGCATCTGGGTGTTACGGCTTCCGGTCCATACGATTGCGGTATAATAAAGTCATCGATAGGGATAGGTACGCTGCTTTTAGACGGCATAGGGGATACTATAAGAGTATCATTGACGGCCGAGCCCAAAACCGAAGTGGTGGCGGCAAAGAGAATTTTAAGCTCTTTAGGCTTGAGGAAATTCGGTCCGGAAATTATTTCGTGCCCTACATGCGGCCGCTGTCAGGTGGATCTTGTGAGCATAGTCCAGGAGTTAGAGGATGAGTTTGCGGCCTATGGCTCAAAGTCCAAAACAAAGAAGCCCGTAACAATAGCGGTGATGGGTTGCGAAGTGAATGGGCCCGGCGAAGCCAGTCAGGCCGATATAGGGATAGCATTCGGCAAGGGAAGCGGGATGCTGTTTAAAAAGGGAAAAATTATAAGAAAGGTTTCTGTAGGGAATGCTATTAAAGAGCTGTTGAAGCTCTTGTAGCTTAAAGCCTACGGCTTAAAGCTGAATTATGCGTTGGACACAAAGTTTAATACCTACACTTAAAGAAGATCCTCAGGACGCCGAAGTTATAAGTCACAAGCTTATGATCAGGGCGGGCCTCGTAAGAAAGCTGTTTTCCGGAGCGTATTCATATCTTCCTCTGGGGCTTAAGGTTTTGCAGAAAGTAAGCAATATAATACGCGAAGAGATGAACTTTAAGGGTTCCCAGGAGGTATTGTTGCCCGCTATGCAGCCGCCGGAACTATGGAAGAAGACCGGCCGTTATGATCTTTTGGGCGAAGTCTTGATAAAGTTTAGAGATAGGCATAATAAGGAATTAGTGCTCGGGCCTACCCACGAAGAGATAATAACTGATTTAGTCGCCAATAATGTAAAATCCTATAAAGATCTTCCTTTAATATTATATCAGATACAGACGAAATTCAGAGATGAGCCAAGGCCGCGTTTTGGTGTTATGAGGACATCAGAATTCATAATGAAGGATGCGTACAGTTTTGACCGCGATATAGAAGGCATGGAAGCGAGTTACAGGAAGATGTACGATGCATACTGCAGAATATTCGAAAGGTGCGGCTTGCCTTATATTCCCGTTGAGGCCGATCCGGGTATGATGGGCGGATCTGTGTCGCATGAATTTATGGTGCCGTCAGAAGCCGGTGAAGACAATATAGTCATATGCCAGAAGTGTAAGTACGCCGCCAGCACGCATATCGCCGCTTGTAAAACCACGCCTGAAGGCAAATCCTCGAAATCCGAGAAAAAATTACCGATAGCGGAAGTAGAAACTCCCGGTGTAAGTACCATAGAAAAAGTTTCCGAATTTTTGAAGGTTGATCCGGTGAAGCTGGTTAAGACGCTATTATATAAATCCGACGATAATGTCGTCGCGCTATTGGTCAGGGGCGACTTTGACGCAAATGAGACAAAGTTAAAAAATTATCTTAAATGCGGCGTACTCGGACTGGTGGATGAAAAAACGATACAGGAAGTGACTGGCGCTCCGGTAGGCTTTTCAGGCCCGGTAGGATTGAAGAACGTGCGGATAGTCGCGGACAATAGTGTAAAGGATATGGTAAATCTTGTCACCGGAGCCAATAAAAAAGACGCACATCTTATAAATGTGAACATGGGCAGAGATTTCGAAGTAAAAGAATTTTCCGACCTTAGAACGATAACTAAAGATGATAAGTGTCCTGTATGCGGCAAGCCTGTAGATGTCAAACGGGCCATAGAAGTAGGACATACTTTTAAGCTTGGGACAAAATACTCCGAAACCCTTAATGCAAAGATCCTTGATGCCCAAGGGAAGGCAGATACGATAATAATGGGCTGTTACGGAATAGGCGTTACAAGGATAATACCCACACTGATTGAGACCAGTAATGATAAAGACGGTATCATATGGCCGCTTTCCATAGCGCCTTATCAGATATTGATAGTCGCGTTAAACATGGCCAGTAAGAAAGTGAAAGAAGTGTCAGATGCTGCTTATGCAGAGCTTGTTAAATCAGGATATGACGTCCTGTACGATGACCGCGATATTTCAGCCGGGATAAAATTTAAAGACGCGGACCTTGTAGGGATACCGATACAGATCGTTATAGGCGAAAAGAACGCCAAAAAAGATATCGTTGAAATAAAGATGAGGCGTGACAAGAAAGTAATAGAGGTCAAGTCCGCGGAGTTGATAGCAAACCTTAAGAGCCTTATTCCCGCATAACTATTTTTGAAAATCAACACCATTTATAAAACAGAATAAAATATCTTCTAACCCGAATGGTTGCCCCTTATGTTAACTAATAAAAAAGTCAATTATTAGCCATTGTATTGTGTGAAATAGCGGGTAAGCTTATTAATGAGAAGGAAAAACGATTTAGAATCGCCCCCTACTTATTTACTTAGTAAATAAAGTTTATCTGTTTTAGACGCTAGAGAGTCCGCGAGGGGATGCTTGGCCTTAGGGTGGCGCAACAAATACCACCCTAAAGTTCCCGCGGGACGCCTTCCTACAGTGTGTAATCTGCAAAAAATCCCTTGCTTTTTTAATATGGTGTGGTACAATTGTGCCCACTATGAAGGCATCAGAATTAAAAAAAGGAATGATGATAGAGGAAGACGGGCAGCTCTATGTCGTTACAGACGTAGACCATAAGACGCCCGGTAATTTACGCGCTATCTATCAGTTGACGCTCAAGCACCTGCTGGATGGCAGGGTAACAAATAAACGTTTCAATCCAAGCGATAGTGTTACAAAGGTTGACCTTGAGGCGAAGAAGGCCCAATATCTCTTCCATGACCACGCAGGTTTTCATTTTATGGACATGGAGACGTACGACACGATAGTCCTTGGCGATGATATATTGTCCGATATTAAGGTTTACCTTAAGGAGAATGCCGAGATAGCCCTGCTTTATCATGACCACAAGCCTGTTACGGCCGATCTTCCGGTAAGCATGGATTTTAAGGTAATCGAGTCCGCTCCCGGGGCTCGCGGCGATACATCGGGCAAGGTCACAAAACCCGCGAAGATTGAGACGGGCCTGGTGGTGAATGTGCCTCTTTTTATAGAAGAAGGCGAGATAATCAAGGTAGATACCAGGACTGGCCAATACCTGGGTAGGGCATAAAAGCGCTTGACACCAAAGGAGTTATATAGTATACTGATATCCGAATAAATTTATCCTTAAAAGGAGGAAAGTAGGTGGGTTTAAGCTGTACGTAAACCCATTTTTTTTTGCTAAAATGGAAATAACGGATAGAGTAAGACAAGTAGCCGAGCATCATCTGGACGGACGCGACATAGAGGTGGTAGATGTCATATATAGACGCGAACAGCCCGGTATGGTATTAAGGATACTTATAGATAAGCCGGAAGGCGTGACGATAGCCGAGTGTGAGGAGTTGAACAATTTTCTGAGCATAGAACTGGATAATCAAGACGTGATACAGGAGCGGTATGTATTAGAAATCTCCTCTCCGGGACTCGACAGGCCCATAAAAACCGACAGGGACTTCGAACGTTCTATGGGCAAGCTTTTGGAGATAACGACCTACGAGAGGATAGACGACAAAAAGGCCCATGAAGGCACATTAATGGGTATGGATAAAGAAAATATTGTGGTAGAATCCGATGGGATTAGCACAGTAATACCGAGAAATAAAATTGCTTTGGCCAGGCTAAAGATAGAGATTTAGATAGGAAGGTGTAATCATGAACGAAGAGTTGCTGACAATTTTGGATCATATGGAGCGCGAAAAGGGCATAGACAAAGAATTGCTATTCAAGGCGATAGAGTCTGCTCTTGCAAGCGCTGCCAAGAAGATCATTGGCAATAAAGAGGCCGCTGTCGAAGCTGTTATAGACCGCACAACAGGCGAGATAAATATAATGAGCGAGGGCAAAGTAATTAAAAGCGCTGAATTTGGCAGAATAGCCGCCCAGACGGCAAAGCAGGTCATAATACAGAAGATACGCGAGGCGGAGCGCGACATAGTATTGGAGGATTACACAAAACGCATCGGTACCATAGTAAACGGCTCTGTGCATAGATTCGAAAAGGGCGATATAATAATTGACCTTGGTAAGACTGAAGCTGTGCTTCCAAGATCCCAGCAGTCACAAGGCGAACGATATAAACAGGGCGACAGGGTGCGCGCTTATATTCTGGAGGTCAACAAAACGGCTCACGGGCCTCAGGTAATATTAACCCGCTCCGATGTCGCATTCGTAAAGAAATTATTCGAAATCGAAGTGCCGGAGATAATGGATGGGATAGTAGAGATAAGGTCCATGGCAAGAGAGCCGGGTGAGAGGACCAAAATAGCGGTATGGTCGAAGGACGAGAAGGTGGACGCTGTTGGGGCGTGTGTCGGCATGAGAGGTTCGCGCGTAAAAGATATAGTGAATGAATTAAGAGGCGAACGCGTCGATATAGTAAGATGGAGTGACGATATAAAAGAGTATGTCAAGGCAAGTTTAAATCCCGCTGAACCGCTTGAGATAACTGTCGATAAGGCCAATAAGAGAATAGGCGTTGTAGTAGCCGACGATCAGCTTTCTATAGGCATCGGAAAGCACGGCCAGAATGTCAGGCTTGCGTCAAGGCTTATAGGATGGGAGATAGATATAAGGGGTAAAGAAGAGAAAGCTAAGAAGGCGGCAGAGGCTGTGATGGGCCCGGCAAAGGCCCAGGAAGAGCCTGTGGCCCCCACAGAGCCGGCACCGGCGGTTGAAACTACCACGGAGTTTAATATTACCAGTATTGAAGGAGTCGGGCCTAAGATAGCCAAAATATTAAAAGATGCGGGATTTGATACGCTGGAAAAGATAAAGAACCTTACAGTAGAAGACCTGACAAAGTTACAAGGTATAGGTGAAAAGACTGCCCAGAAGATAGTCAAGTCTGCGAAGGGAATATGATAAAAAAATCTAAAGACAAAGAGAAGCCTGTCGTAAAACCTGCCCGCCGTAGCCCTGGCGAAGGCGGGAAAATTGCCACAAAGGTTGCGGCAGTAAAGCCTAAGACGGCCAAGAAGCCCGCGGCTGTAAAACCCAAGGCTGTAAAAAAAGAGATAAAGCCTGTAAAGGTGGCAGTGAAGAAGGAAAAAGAAGTTAAGGTTGAGGCGCCAAAGAAAGTAGAGCCCGTTGTAAAGAAAGAAGCCGCAGTAAAGGTTGTAATACCCAAGGCTCCGGAAATCCCCAAAAAGATAGAGGCCCCAGTGAAGGCCGATGCTGCCCCAAAGGTAGAAGTTCCTAAAAAAGCGGATCTCGCTAAAAAGATAGAAGAGCTAAAAAAAGTCGAAGAGATAAAAGTCGTTGTCGAGGAGCCTAAGGTTAGAATACTTGAGTTGGAGCTTCCTATAGCGCTGAAGGATCTTGCCTCGCAGATCGGAGTTAAATCAAACGAACTTATAATGAAATTAATGGCAAAAAACGTGTTTGCCACTATAAATCAGAATCTTGGCGAAGATATGGTTATAGATTTATTGAAAGATTATGGCATCGAATTCAGAAAACCGGCCCGGCTTGAAGGGGAGATGGTAAAAGAACACAGGGAGATGGAAGAGAAGCAGGACATGAAGAATGTTGTAACGCGTCCTCCTGTAGTAACATTTATGGGCCACGTCGATCATGGCAAGACGAGCCTTCTCGATTTTATACGTAAAACCCGCGTCGCTGACAAAGAAAAAGGCGGTATAACGCAGCATATAGGCGCATATGAGATAAAATTGCCGAATGGCTCAGTGACTTTCCTTGATACGCCGGGTCATGAAGCATTTACCGCTATGAGGGCACGCGGCGCCAGCGCAACAGATGTTGTAGTATTGGTGGTAGCGGCGGATGACGGCGTAATGCCGCAGACAAAGGAAGCTATAGATCATGCCAGGGTGGCCGGAGTGCCTATAGTCGTCGCGATGAATAAATGCGACCTGCCGACAGCAAATATCGAAAAAGTCAAAGGCCAATTGTCACAGATAGGACTGGCACCGGAAGATTGGGGCGGTAAGACTATTACGATGCCTGTATCAGCAAAAACAGGCGAAGGCGTTGATAAATTATTGGAACTATTATTGCTTGAGGCGGAGTTGCTCGAATTAAAGGCCAATCCCAGTCTCAAGGCAAGAGGTGTTGTAATAGAAGGCAAGCTCTCCAGCGGCCAGGGCCCGGTCGCGACTATACTCGTGAAGAACGGGACGCTGCATCTCGGAGATATGGTATTAAGCGGCAGCCATTATGGCCGCGTGAAGGCTATGTTAAATCATAAAGGCGAGAGGATAGAATCCGCGCCCCCTTCGAAGCCCGTAAGCATATTGGGCCTGTCGGGCGTTCCTATGGCAGGCGAGGAGTTCTTTGTAGTAAAAGACGAAAAGAAGGCCAGGACGCTGTCGCTATTAAAGCAGGACGAGGTTCGCGCGCACAAGCTGAGATCTTCCAAGCGTGTGACGCTGGAAGATTTCTACAAGAAGATGAAAGAAGGCGTTACTAAAGAGCTCGCGATACTTTTAAAAGGCGACGTCCAGGGTTCTATAGAAGCGATACAAAAATCGCTATTAGAACTTAATACCAAGGATGTGAAGATAACAATAGTGCACTCCGATGTCGGTAATATAAATGAGTCTGACGTAATGCTTGCGGTCGTATCTAACGCGGTCGTCATGGGATTCAATGTCAAGGTGGACGAGCGTGCCGTAGAACTTGCCGCTAAAGAAGAGATAGAGATAAAGATATACGGGATAATATACGAAGCTATACAGGATGTAATTGCCGCCATGGAGGGTTTATTAGAGCCTATCTCTAAAGAGATACTTGTTGGCAGGGCTTTGGTAAAGCAGGTATTCAGGGTTTCTAAAGCTGGCACCATCGCGGGTTGTCAAGTTATGCGCGGTAAGATGGCGAGACATGGCCTGGCGAAGCTGATAAGAGCCAAACAGGTCGTTTATGAGGGCAAGATAGGCGGATTGAAGCGCTTCAAAGACGACGTTAAAGAGGTTAACGAAGGTGTAGAGTGCGGAATAGGATTAGACAGGCACGACGATATAAGAGAGGGCGACCTGATAGAGTTGTATTCAATAGAAAAAGTCGCTCGCAGACTTGATTCAAGAAAGCCATAAACTGTGACTAACAGAAAACGCATTTTAAGCGGTATGAGGCCAACAGGCAGGCTCCACCTGGGCCATCTCGTCGGGGCTTTAAGCAATTGGGTTGAGCTTCAGAGTTTATATCAGTGTTTTTATATGATCGCTGATTGGCACGCGCTGATGAGCGAGTACGAAAACCCGAAAGAGATGGAGAAGGATTCCTATGAAATCGCCAAAGATTTTATAGCCGCGGGACTTGATCCTAACAGGTGTACGATATTTATACAGTCCCAGGTTCCTCAACATCTGGAGCTTGCGGCGATATTTTCCAATATTACGCCTTTGGCATGGCTGGAGAGGTGTCCGACATATAAAGAGCAGCTGCGTGAATTGAGGGGAAGAGAGCTTACCACATACGGCTTCCTGGGTTATCCGGTTTTGCAGGCCGCGGATATAGCTCTTTATAAAGCCAACGCTGTTCCCGTCGGGGTAGATCAATTGCCTCACCTTGAATTGACGCGCGAGATAGTGCGCCGATTCAACGCTCTTTATAAAAAGAATGTATTCCCGGAACCAGAGCCGATATTAACGAAGGCGTCGAAGTTGTTGGGCCTGGATAACAGGAAGATGTCCAAAAGTTATGGAAATTTTATAGCACTTTCGGATACGCCCGAGGTTATAGAGAAGAAGGTTTCCCAGATGATTACGGACCCGTCGCGTATTCATGTCAAAGATAAAGGGCATCCGGATGTCTGCACGGTGTTCAGCTATTTTACCAACTTTGGCGAAGATTCTATACGTGAAGAGACGAAGCTTTTGTGTGAATCTGCCGGCATTGGATGTATAGCGTGCAAGAAAAATCTGTCCAAGATACTGATAAATTATCTTGCGCCGATAAGAGAGAAGAGGGAAAGCCTGTCGGACTCGAAGATAAAAGAGATCTTAAAAGAAGGCGCAAAGGAAGCCATGGATTTTGCGGCGCAGACTATGGACGAAGTCAAAAGTATTTTAAGCTTGGCCCGATAAATGACTTATAAAGTAAAATTAGAAGTTTTTGAGGGTCCGCTCGACCTTCTTTTGTATCTGATAAAGAAAGAAGAGCTGAATATATCCGATATTCCTATAGCAAAGGTAACGGAGCAGTATCTGGAATATCTTGAGTTTATGCAGCTTCTCGACCTTGATATAGCCGGCGAGTTTCTGGTGATGGCAGCAACTTTAATGCATATAAAATCAAAGATGCTGCTACCACCGGACCAGTTGGACCAGGAGGAGATAGAGGAAGATCCCAGGGCCGAACTCGTAAAGCGCCTTTTGGAGTACAAAAAGTTTAAAGAGGCCGCGTCCCAATTGGCGTCTATGGAGTCGCAGCAGAAGCATCTTTTTCCCAGGGTGGGTATAGCGGCGCCGGAAGAGGTCGCTATCCCTAAGGATATGCTCTTTGAGGCAAATCTATTCGACCTTATAACCGCGTTCACAAAAGTATTAAAAGATATTCCGAAAGACGTATTTCACGAGGTTATAAAGGACGAATTTACCGTAGCGCAGAAGATGCACGATATTCTGCATATGATAGTCGAGAAGCCATCGATATTTTTTTTGGAGTTGTTTAAGGCGGCAAAGAGCAAAAGGGAGATGATAACGATATTTTTAGCGCTCCTGGAATTGATAAAACAAAAGGTTGTGGTAGTTAAACAGGCGCAGGCCTTTGATGATATAGAAATATTTCGTTGTACTGAGGAAATCCGCCCTAGAGAAACATCAGCGGATTCCGCGACCGAAGGGAGCGAAATAAAACCGGTAGGTGAGGGTAATGGATAGGAAAGAAGCGAAAAAAATAATAGAAGCTATACTTTTTGTAAGCGACAAGCCGGTGTCGATATCGACACTGAAAGATGTATTAAAAGATATCGAACCGACGGAAGTAAGGACATGCATCGAAGAGTTAAATAACGAGTATAATTCTTATGACAGAAGTTTCAGTATAAAAGAGATAGCGGGCGGATTTCAGATGCTGACGGATCCTGTTTACAGCACCTGGATATCGTCGCTATACAAGAAGCCGGCGGACAGGATGACCGGCCCGGCGCTTGAAACACTCGCTATAATAGCATATAAGCAACCTCTTACCAGAAGCGATATAGAAGTAATAAGGGGTGTCAATGTAGATGGCGTACTGCACACTTTAGAGGAACGAAACTTGATAAGGACCAGGGGGCGGGTTGATGCGCCAGGCAGGCCCATTCTATATGGCACCACAAACGAATTTTTACAGCATTTCGGTCTGAAGTCGCTGGAAGACCTGCCCAAATTAAAGGAGTTTCAGGAAAGTGACCTGGATTTTGTCAAAGAACAACAGAAGACGCAGGCTATCGATACGCAAACCGGTGAGTTAAAGACTATAGACAAAAGCCCTGAACAGACTACGGGGCTCGAGCCGGCCGTGACGGCTGAAAAGGAGAATAAAGATGGAACTGAAGGGCTTGAGAAGAGCAATTGATTCCATTGATTCGAAGATTTTGAATCTTTTGAATGAGCGCGCTAAGGTTACGCTTAAGATAGGCAAGATAAAATCGAAGTCGAACCAGTCTATCTATGTGCCGAATAGGGAGTCGGAAGTTTACGCCAGGCTTGCGAACAATAATAAGGGCCCGCTTTCGAATGCCGCGTTACAGGCCATATACAGAGAAGTTATGTCCAGCGCGCTGAATTTGGAAAAGCCACTGACGATAGCGTATCTTGGCCCTGTATATACATTCACACATTTGGCAAGCATGAAGAAGTTCGGTTCAAGCGTGGACTACTCAAGCTGTAACACCATTACATCTGTGTTCGACGAGGTTGATAAGGGAAGGGCTGATTATGGAGTCGTTCCTATTGAAAATTCGGTAGAAGGCGCTGTAAATCATACTCTGGATATGTTCATAGATTCCGATCTTAAGATATGTTCGGAGATATACCTTGAGATATCGCACAGCCTTTTGTCCAAGGAATCCGACAGAAAAAAGATAAAGAAGATATATTCCAAAGATCAGGTATTCGGCCAGTGCAGGCTGTGGTTAGAAGAGCACCTGCCTAATGTGACTTTAGTCGACGTGTCGAGCACCGCGAGAGCCGCCGAGATCGCTTCAAAAGAAAAGAATGCCGCATGCATAGCCAGTGAGCTTGCCGCGGGCAAATACGGTCTCAAAGTATTGAACCGATCCATAGAAGATAACGCGCATAATGTTACGAGGTTCCTTGTCATAGGAAGGACCGAGGCGAGACAAACCAAGAAAGATAAGACGTCGATAATGTTCTCCCTTAAAGACAGAGTGGGAGCGCTGCACGACATCCTTATGCCTTTTAAGCACAATGGCATAAATCTTACCAAGATAGAGTCGAGGCCTTCTAAAGTGAATGCGTGGAAATATTATTTCTTCGTGGATATGGAAGGGCATCACGCGGATAAGAAAGTCGCCAAGGCCCTATCCATATTAAAGAAGAGCACCACATATTTAAAGATACTTGGTTCGTATCCCGCAGCCGACGTCATTTAATGAGAGACCGTTGTACCCACCGGGTGGGTAATGGGGGTTATTAATGAGCAAAATTGATAGATTATTTAGGAGCGAGATAGAGGATATACCGGTTTACATTCCCGGAAAGCCTATCGAAGAGGTCCAGAGAATGCTGGGCTTAAAACGCGTTATAAAGCTTGCTTCAAACGAGAATCCGCTCGGGCCTTCGCCTAAGGCGGTATCGGCAATAAAGAGGGCGCTTAAGGACGCTAATAGATATCCTGACGCCGCGAGCTGGTACCTTAAGGCTAAGATAGCCACGACGCACAAGACCGAGATAGACAGGATAATTTGCGGAAACGGTTCCGATGAAATTATTATTCTGGCGATGAAGGCTTTTGTGAATAAAGGCGATGAAGTCATAATAGCCAAACCTACATTTTTGATATATCAGGTAGCGGCGGGGATAGCCGGCGCTAATATAAAATACGTTCCTTTAACAAAGAACCTTAAATACGACCTTAAGGCTATGAAAAAAGCCGTTACCGACAAGACCAAGATAATCTTTATAGCCAATCCGGATAATCCGGCGGGAAGCTATGTAACAAAAAGAGAGCTCGATGAATTTTTTGACGGGCTGCCCAGCGATTGCCTTGTATATCTCGATGAAGCGTATTTTGAGCTGGCAAGCTATTTGGCAGAAGATTATCCCAATGGCATCGATTACCTTGATAGGCAGAATCTAATAGTGGCCAGATCATTCTCGAAGATATACGGCCTTGCTGGTTTGAGAGTAGGTTATGGAGTTACGAGCCCGCGCATAGTCCAATATCTGGATAAGTTCAGAGACCCGTTCAACGTTAACTGCCTTGCTCAGGCGGGAGCATGCGCCGCCATGGATGACAAAGAGTTTGTAAAAAAGACGCTGAAACTCGTAAAAGAAGAGAGGCAGTTCCTTTATAATTCTCTCGAAAAGATGGGCCTTGAATACGTAAAGACCGTGACAAATTTCATGATGATAAATGTTAAAAGAGATTCTAAGAAAGTGTTTGAAGATATGATATGCAAGGGTATCATAATACGCGATATGAAGCCGTGGGGTTATGATACATTCATACGTGTAAGCGTCGGTACGCGTCAGGAAAATAATATATTCATAGAGACACTCAAAAAGATACTGGCCAAATAGGAGATTTAAATAGATGATCATCGTAATGCAGCCGGGCGCGTCCAAAAAGGACGTAAGCCATCTTGTAGAGAAGATAAAGAAGCTGGGTTTAAAGCCGTGGGTTTCCGCGGGCGTTGAGAGGACTATAGTAGGCGTTATCGGCGAAGAGGATATTTTGAGAATACAGCCGCTTGAGGCATTCCGCGGCGTTGAGAAGGTAATGCCGATATTAAAGCCTTATAAGCTGGCATCCAAAGATTTTAAAAAAGAGGCTAGCGTAATAGATATAGGAAACGGGGTAAAGGTAGGCGGCAAGAAACTTGTTGTAATGGCCGGTCCATGTTCCGTTGAAAACGAGAAGCTCCTTATCGACATAGCGAAGAAAGTCAAAAAGGCGGGCGCGACAGTCTTAAGAGGCGGAGCTTTTAAGCCCAGGACCTCTCCATATGCTTTTCAGGGGTTAGGGTTGAAGGGTTTAAAGTTTTTAGCTAATGCCAGGAAAGAGACAGGGTTGCCTATAGTAACAGAAGTCATGGATACGCGCGATGTGGAAGTTATAGCCAAATATGCCGATGTGTTTCAGATAGGCGCGCGTAATATGCAGAACTTCAATTTATTAAAAGAGGTCGGCAAGGCCAGGAAGCCGGTGCTTTTAAAGCGAGGAATGTCCAATACGATAAAAGAATTACTGATGTCCGCCGAGTATGTTCTTTCGGAGGGTAACTTTAACGTCATACTCTGCGAAAGAGGCATAAGGACTTTTGAAGACTCCACAAGGTTTACCATGGATATAAACGCGGTACCTGTGGTAAAAAGCTTAAGTCATCTGCCGATAATAGTGGATCCGTCTCACGCTACGGGCAAATGGGGGCTTGTTGAGCCGTGCGCGAAGGCGGGAATAGCCGCCGGAGCGGACGGGTTGATCGTAGAAGTCCATACTAAGCCGGAGGAAGCTATGTCCGACGGTGAACAGTCGTTATTACCGGAAAATTTCGAGCATCTCATGAAGGAAGTGGCGAGGGTAGCGAAGTCGGTCGATAGAGAATTATAAAAAATGAAATTTAATAAGATTGCGATAATAGGCGTGGGATTGATAGGCGGGTCGATAGGCCTGGCGATCAAAAAAAGACGTATTGCCAAAGAAACTATCGGTGTATTCAGGCACGCGTCGACTTTGAAGAAAGCGCTTAAAGCGCGCTCTGTCGATAAAGCTACTATGTCTATTCGCGAAGGCGTGAAGGATGCGGATCTTATCATAGCCGCATCGCCGGTACATTCGATACCTGTTTTAGTAAAAGAAGCCGCAAGATATGCCAGGCCGGGCGCAATAATCACCGATGTCGGGAGCACGAAGAGCTGGATCGTAGGTAGCGTCGAAAAAATATTGGAAAACCATAGCGCCATATATTTTGTAGGATCGCATCCTATGGCGGGATCCGAGCATGCCGGTGTAGAATACGCAAGAGCGGATCTTTTGACGGGCGCTCCCTGTATAGTAACGAAGGACTTAAAAACAGATGGAGCTGCATTAAAAAAAGTAATAAATTTTTGGAAATCGCTGGGCGCTAAAGTTAAAGTTATGAGTCCGGCCGCACATGACAGAAGCGTTTCACTTATAAGCCATTTGCCGCATATTGTGGCGTTTGGCCTGGCAGGCGCTGTGCCGGGAAAAGAACTTCAATACGCGGCTGAAGGATTTAAAGACACAACACGCGTGGCGTCGAGCGACCCCGAATTGTGGGCCGATATATTTTTAACAAACAATATAGAAGTAGTTAAAGCAGGCAGGCTCTTTGAGAAATATTATAAAGATATATTAAATGCGGTATCGAGCGGCGATTATTCAAAGACGGTCAGTATATTAAAGAGAGCTAAAGACAAAAGAGATAAGTTTATCTATGGCAGGACCGGGCGCTAAGAATTTGATAATCGCTATCGACGGACCGGCTGGAAGCGGTAAGTCCACAGTTTCCAAGCTTGTCGCCAAGAAGCTCTGTCTTCTATATATAGATACAGGCGCGATGTACAGGGCTTTGACGCTAAAGGCTATGAATAAGCGCGTCAATCTGGAAGATGAGAAGGCGCTTACCGATTTAGCGAAGTCGACAAAGATAGAGTTAAAATACGCCGGCAGTCTTCACGTGATCCTGGACGGGGAAGATGTAAGCGGCCCCATAAGGACGCCGGAAGTGACAGCAAATGTAAAATATATAGCCAGGACTCCCGGTGTGCGGCATGAGATGGTGAAGTTGCAGCGCGCTCTTGGGGAAAACCAGGGCGGAGTGCTTGAAGGTAGAGACATCGGTACGGTAGTATTTCCCGACGCGGATTATAAATTTTATCTGGACGCGAGCCCGCAGGTAAGAGCCAAGAGGCGCCTCAAGGACCTGCTCGCGATAGGCAAGAAGAGCATAGTTGAGGATGTTAAGAAGGATATTATAGCCAGGGATGAATCCGATATGAATAGGGATGTAGGCGCCCTCAAAATCGCACCCGGAGCTATAGTGGTTGATACGACAAATTTATCAATAGACCAGGTCGTCGAGACCTTGATTAGCCATATAGTATAAGGGCAAAGATTCAAATGCCGGTAAAATTAGCTAAAAAGGTCGGTTTTTGTTTCGGCGTTAAACGCGCGATAGATATCGCCGAAGATGTTATAAAAAAAGAAGTAAGCGCGTATTCTTTAGGCTCGCTGATCCATAACAGGCAAGTGGTTGAAGCTCTCTCAGCTCGCGGCCTTAAAGTCATAGACGATATAGATAAGGTAAAGAGCGGCTGCATAGTAATATCATCACACGGCATAAGCCCGTATAAAGCGGAAGAGATAAAGAGACGTTCTTTGAAACTGGTTGATACTACATGTCCTTTCGTCAGGAATGCGCAGGATATAGCCAAGCGTTTGAGCCAGGCGGGCTACAGGGTAATAATAGTGGGCGATGCCAATCATCCCGAAGTCAAAGCGCTGGTAGATTTTGCCGGCAAAAACGTAAGCGTTATAAAAGATGTAAAAGGTATAAAGGCATTACGCTTAAAGCCAAAAGAAAAGATCGGGATATTGTCCCAGACGACACAGGCGATGAACAATTTTTTGCCGGTTGTCAGGTCGGTAATAGACGCTAAGCCCGGAGAGTTGCGGGTATTCAACACAATATGCAGGGATGCTGAAGACAGACAGCTGGCGGCGCAGGACCTGGCGCAAGATGTCGATCTTATGCTTATAGTCGGAGGCCGCAACAGCGCCAACACAAAAAGATTATTGGAGGTCTGCAAGAAGATATTAAAGAATTCCTACCTTATAGAGACCTGTAAGGATTTGAAGGATGCATGGTTTAAAAAGGCGAAGACGGTCGGAATAACAAGCGGCGCGTCGACGCCCGATTGGATAGTAAAAGATGTCGCAAGCGAAGTAGGAGCACAATTAAAAAATAAAAAGGAAAGGAAGGTTGCAAATAGTAAATGACAAAAGAGAAGAATGATGTAGATGTAGAAAATAATGAAATGAAGGATGTACCCAAGAGCGAATTTCAAAGGCTCTACGAGGAATCTATCACGACTTTCAACGATGGTGAGATAGTAAAAGGCAAGATAGTCAATATCACTTCAAAGGAAGTCATAGTAGATATCGGCTATAAGTCCGAAGGCGCGATCTCCATATCTGAATTTTCCGATTCGGATGCTTTGAAGATAGGCGATGAAGTTGAAGTGTATCTGGAATCAAAGGAAGACGAAAACGGCATGGTTGTGTTGTCGAAACAAAAAGCCGAGCGCGCGGTAGGCTGGGATATGGTTATCTCAAGATACGGCGAAGGCGATGTTGTCGACGGCAAGATATCGAAGAAGGTAAAAGGCGGCTTCATGGTCGATATCGGGGTTGAGGCGTTTCTACCCGCCAGCCAGGCTGCGCTTAAGTCTTTCGGTAACTTAAATCAGATGGTCGGCCAGGTATTTCCGTTCAAGATAATCAAGATAAACAAGCCGAGGAAGAATATCGTGGTATCGCGCAAAGACGCCATGCAGCAGCAGAATACCGAAGACAAGAAGAAGGTCTTCGAGACTCTGCAAAAAGGCTCTACCATAAGCGGTGTTGTGAGAAATATCACTGACTTTGGCGCGTTTGTAGAAATAAATGCCGGGATAATAGGGTTACTGCATATTACCGACATGAGCTGGGGCAGGGTCTCTCACCCGAGCGAAGTTCTTGCTATTGGCGATACTATAGAGGTAGTGGTCCTCGATTTCGACGCGAATACCATGAAGGTGTCGCTCGGATTAAAGCAGAAGACGGCCAATCCGTGGGAAACAGTCGATACTAAATATCCCGCCGGAAGCAAGGTAAAGGGGACAGTTGTAAACCTGATGCCTTACGGCGCGTTTATCGAGTTGGAAAAGGGCGTCGAGGGACTCCTGCACATATCGGAGTTATCCTGGACGAAGAAATACAACCACCCGAACGAACTGCTTGCTATAGGCGACAGGATTGAAGCATCGGTGATAGATACGGATAAGGCGAACCGCAAGATATCCCTTGGATTGAAGCAACTTGAATCAAATCCGTGGGTGGAAGTCGAAGCGAAATATCCGGTAGGAACGAAGGTAAAAGGAAAGATACGCAATCTCACCGACTATGGAGCATTCGTTGAACTTGAGGACGGCATAGACGGACTGATCCATGTCTCTGACATATCATGGACCAAGAGAATAGGCCATCCTAAGGATGTATTCAAGAAGGGCGAAAAGGTAGAGGCGGTTATCTTGGCTGTAGACGCTACCAATAGAAAGATATCGCTCGGATTGAAACAGCTTACACAGGATCCGTGGGATGAGATAGCGGGCAAGTACGCGCCGGACGCTCAGATGAATGGCAAGGTAACGAAGGTCGCAAACTTCGGCCTATTCGTCGAAATAGACAAGGATCTCGAGGGCTTGGCTCATATCTCCGAAATATCGCTGGCCGAAGGCGAGAAACTCGAAGAGAAATACAAAGTCGGCGACGAGATAAAGGTGAAAGTAGTGAAGGTTGACTCGATCCAGCACAAGATCGCGTTGAGCTTGAAAGTATAGATTTGACTAAAAATCAAATTATTCTTGACAAATAGATAAATCAATGGTATACTCTTCCTAATAGTTATTGAGGAGGGTATACCATGGTTTTACCAAATAAATCAAAAATCGCGTTTAAGATAATCTCGGCAACTCTTGCCGGGATTTTTTTATTTGAACAGATAGCCTGGGCAGGCGATCTTATCAATACGGCCCTCGAACAGCAATATCAGGAACAATCCCAGACATTCGCGCCCGAGTATCTGCAGAACCAGCAATCCATTGCCGAAAGCCTTGTTTCGCAGCAGCAGGCAAGCGAAGACTACATGGCCACGCAAACTCTTCTCCAGGACACATCCTCAACAACTACGCAAGAAGAAGAGCCCATCATCGACCTGCAGGGCCCGCAAGGCGGCGGCGAACCCGCGCCCTCTGTCAGCACCACAAGCACTACTACTGATACACAGACTCCGGTGCAGGATAATTCGGCCGTAATCAGCGTAACGACAGTTGATGGCGACAAGGTTAGTTATAAAGACAGTGTAATAGATTGCATAGAGAGGCCGGACGGCACTACACTGCGCAATATTGTGCTTGATGGCTCAAATAATCTAACATCAGCCGATATATATCATCCGGATGGCACAATTCAAATTGTAAATAATGGCACAACCTTAAAAATAATAAAGCCGGATGGCGTTACCTATAATTATAATTCCGAAGAGCTTATAGAATCGGCCGTTTATACCGATGGCAGGGTCGTTAATTACTCCTATTTAAAGGATGGACTGGGAGATGTAGTCGAGACTACACTGACAGATCCTGAAAAAACCTCCCGCTATGACCCCAATAACAGGCTAAAAAAAGTCGAATTCAATACAGGTAAAACAATCGGATACGATGGCGGCATCCTATCCTGGGTAACAGATGTTGATGGGAAGACCTATGTTTATAAAAAGGAGACTACGAATATAGATGGCAATATTACGTATGCGGTCAGCCTGGAGAATATTATAGGCCAGGACGGCAGTATCTATTATTACGTGCCATTCATAACAGGCGACTTTAACCTCGATGGAGCCATCGACGATACCGATGTCGATATATTAAGCGCAGGCTATGGAGGCTCGGATAAGACATATTCCGAAGGTGACGCGAACTATGATGGAAGAGTAGACGATACAGATGTAGATATATTTAGCGCAAATTACGGTCAGGGTCAGTTCCGCGCGAATGGAGGCAATATCTTCTATGCAAGCGACTTTGATCTCGATGGCGCTGTCGGCGATTCCGATGTAGATATACTACTTGTGAATTATGGAAGCTCGGATAAGACATATTCGGAAGGCGACGCGAACCGCGATGGAATAGTAGATGATACAGATATAGATTTATTTATGGCAAGCTATGGAAATATCCAAACTAATCCGGGTCCTGTATTAGACGATATCTATGCGGATACAATAATATACAATCAGGACGCAAGCGTAAAAGAAATCTTAAAAGCGACCGGCGAAACCATCTCTTTCAAAGAAGGGTTGGTCGATAATGTTTTGGCCGGCTCTATCTTAACACAATATAGCTATTCCTTAACAGAGTCAAATAATATCGAAGGAATATCTCTTATTCGTGACGGTGTAAAGCGTATCTATGATAAATACGGAAATCTTTCAAGGATAACAGGCGGCGGGGTAGCCCTTAACACGCAGAATGGCGAAGTTACAAAGATAGAAAAAGAAGACGGCACAGTAATAGAGGACGCGGTCTTCGATACAGATAATAATATCGTAAGCGCGAAAATAACCAAACCAGATGGCGTCCAGGCGGTTTATAGCGATGGCGTTTTGACAGAAGCTCATCAGCCTGATGGCGGCATATTCTATTACGACGTATCGGGTAACATAGCAAAACTCGTAAATGCTAAAGGCATTACCTATATATATTCAACTATTACAGAAGGCGACCAGATATATACGGTCGCGAACGCCGAAGCGCTTGATTCTATAACCGATCCCGAAGAAATCGTTTTTCAAAAATATAACTCTGATAAACGGCTTATCGAAGCCCGCCGCAAGAATGGCACGGTCATAAATTATAACTATTCAGGCGGCAAGGTCATCGCCAGCGATGGAAAGGTTGTAACAACATATGATGAGAATAATAATATCGAAAAAACCGAAGTGCTGCCTGCTGCCGATGACCCTCTTTCCACAATATCAGAATATGAATATGGCCGCATCCGACGCGTATATAAAGGTAATGATTTAATATATAGATATTCATATGAATTTGATGACGTGGGCGCGGAGGTCACCAGAATAGAGGATATCGCCACGAAAGATATCAAGCGCTATAAGGATGAGTTTTTAGTGTCAGTAACCGACGCGAAAGATATTGTAACGGCATATGAATATGACGCCGATAAAAAAATCTCGAAATCCACCGCGACTTACCTTGGCAAAATGATAAATCAATACACCTATACATATGACGGTGACAATACCATTATCGAGGACATAGATGGTGTGCGCAGGGCCTACGACAAGGATGACAGACTTACGCGTCTCGAGGAAGATTGGAGGACGTACGACTACACTTATACGGCGGACGACGCAGGCACGGAAATATCAGCTCAAGCGCTTGTCGCAGTAAGGGATGATACGGGGGTCATTACCAATTATAGGAATGGCAGCATTGAGTCGGTAGTAAGGCCGGACGGTACAGTGTTAACAAATATTGTAGTTACGAATGGTGTGGCCACAAGCTATGTCGCGCAAAAAGACGGGATAGCATATTACATCGAAAATGATCGTGTGGTTAGAGAGATTAAGGCCGATGGCACAGATATCGAATATTATGCCAATAATGGCTGGGCAAAATCGATAACTTCTCCAGATGGCGAGGTTACCCTATATGCATATGATTTTGGAACCGAAGACAATGTCGAATATATCCATGCCACAAAAGACGAAATAGCATATAAATTTGACAGCGCCGGCCTCATAAATCAGGTCGAGTATGCTGACGGGCAGATATTGAATTATATTTACAGCGAAACGGAGCCTCAAACTTTAGAGAAATATGAGCTCGTAAAGAACGCCGCACATTATTTTTATGACACGCAAGACCGTCTTATCAGGGTAGTCGATTCTTCCGGCAGGGAATACGACTATGAATATACGGAGGAAGAGGCCTCCGTAACATCTATATATACGAGTAGATACTCATCCATTGAAGATATCATAAGTTTCAGCAAAGAAAATCTGCGATTTATCGATAACGGCGTCGATGAATATTTGGAGATAGAAAAGTACAAAGACCTCGATACGCCTCTTTTGCTGCACCTTAACGATACAAACGGCGCCGCCTCTACTATAGACGACTCTTACGCCGATTACGAGGTCGTCTTTAACGGCGACGCAAGGCTCGATGCAACAAGCGCCCGGTTCGGTTCCTCGTCACTATATCTTGACGGCTCAGGCGACTATCTGTCGGTATCTGACTCTCCGGACTGGGACTTCGGGACAGGGGACTTTACGCTGGAAACTTTTGTGAACTTCAATTCTCTCGGCACAGCATATTTCTTTGACAGAAATAACACCAATGGTTATACCCTTTATTGGCATAACAATAATATTTACTATGCCTCGAACGGCTCTGATAAGGTCAGTCAATATTGGGTGCCGCAGGTTAACAGATGGTATCACGTCGCGTTGGTCAGATCCTCAGGCCTTGTCAAGATATTTGTTGATGGAACTCAGCTTGGCAGCGATGTCGCGGACAACACCGATCTGACCTATGCCAACCCCTTGATTATCGGAGCCAGCGCTAACGGCGGCAATTCTTTTAATGGTTGGATGGATGAGGTAAAAATAGTCAAAGGCAAGGCGCTCTGGACATCGAGCTTCACACCGCCCGCATCGGAACACATTGACGCACTCTATAAAACAACCGGCTCCATAACCTCCACACCGATCGAGATCAACGCTACGCAGCTTGGTTCAATCTCCTGGAATGAATATCTACCGGAAACAACTGATATCACAACTCAGACCAGGACAGGCGATACACCAGATCCCGATGACGGCACATGGAGCGAGTGGTCGGAGGAGCTTACTGATTCAGCCTCTGCCGCGATTATGTCGCCGGCCGCTAAATTTATCCAGTATAAGGTGAATTTTAAATCACTGGATTCCATGGCTACACCGAGGCTGATCCCTGACGCTAACGGCAATTTTGTGCAGATAGATTATGTAGAAAATTTAACGATTCTTAGCGCCGCAACAAACGGCTCAGGGAGTGATATGGAATTAATAAAGCTCGATAATGTCGATACCCTGCGGCTTGCCGGATATCCGGATCCGGATACGCCTCTTTTGCTGCACCTTAACGATACAAACGGCGCCGCCTCTAATATAGACGACTCTTACGCCGATCACGAGGTCGTCTTTAACGGCGATGCGCATATAGATTCTTCAGATAGCGATTTCTTCAATTCAGCCACATTGAACCTCGATGGCAATGATGATTACATGACAATCCCTGACAGCCCAGACTGGGACTTTGGAACCGGAGACTTTACGGTAGAGATGTGGTTCAAGCAAGATACTATTAAATCCGCGGAGTTTATAACAATAGGCGGTTTTTATTCACAAGGCAAAGGAATTCTTGTATCATCATCGGATTCCGGGAGAGCGATAGATGTATATTTGAATGGTGGATACCCCCTTGAAACATATTGGAATATCACCGCTAATACCTGGTATCATTTGGCTGTTACAAGAGCAAGCGGAACGCTTAGAATATTCTTAAATGGTACGCAGATTGCTTCAGGGTCTGACCCAAGAAGCATAGATGGCGGAACGCTTGGAACAAGGATAGGATATGGGCAATATAATTATTTCAACGGCTTCGTAAAGGAAGTCAGAATCTCAAATTCCGCCCGCTACACTTCAAGCTTCACCCCTCAAACCTCGCAATTTGCCTCTGATTCAAACACTAATCTTCTTCTTCATCTTGACCAATCAAACGGTATGGACTCCAGCCCCGTTCCTCATGCCGGTATTACCTTAAACGGCAACGCTGTTATTAGCAAGCCATACGCTTTCGGTACCGGCAGCATAAGATTCGACGGCAGCGGCGATTATCTGGCTATGCCAGACTCTCCCGATTGGGATTTCGGCACAGGGGACTTTACGCTGGAAACTTTTGTGAAGTTCAAGTCGCTTTCTACAGCATACTTCTTCGACAGAAATAACACCAACGGCTACACCTTATATTGGCATAACAATAATATTTATTATGCGGCCAACGGCCTTAATAAGGCCTCGCAATATTGGGCTCCTGAGACTAATAAATGGTATCACGTAGCTTTGGTCAGATCTTCGGGCCGCATCAAGATCTTTGTTGATGGAACTCAATTAGGCAGTGATGTCGCGGATACCACTGATCTGACCTATATAAACTCCCTGACTATCGGGGCCAGCGCCAACGGCAGTAATTCCTTCAACGGCTGGATGGATGAAATACGCGTATCAAAAGGTGTGGCAAGGTGGGGCGGCCCTTTTACGGCGCCAACCGAAGAGTATAATGACCTTTACAAGACATCCGGTCTTGTTATATCGAGCCCCATACCCATTGTGGCGACCGAGATCTCCGGTATCATAGCGAATATTAACGAGCCTCCCGGCACCGCTGTTGCGTTCAGGACCAGAACAGGCGCCACCGCCAACTTGGACGATGGCACATGGAGCGGCTGGGTAGATTCGACCAGAACAGCTTCCGGTTGGTCGGTTAATTCTCCGGTAAATAAATATCTGCAATATCAGCTTGCGATGAATACGACCGATCCCGGAAGGACTCCGTCCATATATTCAGACGGCGATGCGCTTATAAAATTAGGTTATATTTATATAAAGGGTTTTGATGCCACAGCGCCGCCGGAAGATTTAGTATTCAGGGGCTTATTGACTATCGCTCCGCTAGTCATTCCACAGTCGCTTCAATTATCAAATCTTAATCCCGAATTTATTTACTTTAATCCGCTTGCCGCGGAGATTGCGTCCCGCATCCTTCCCGATTCCACAATAATAGAGACAAAGTCTTTCAAGGAAGATTCGCGCGATGTCACAGTCGAAACCACAAAGGACGGTAAACTTACATATTATCTTGACGGCAAAGTGCAGGCTACGTATCAGAAATACGACGACAATCATCTGGAAATGTTGGTGGAGTATTCTTATGATGGCGAAGGAAGCCTTGTGTCTGTCAATCTTCCTTCAGCGCGCAACTCGATTGATACACAAATAACGCTTGCGCGCCAGCAGATAGCCGAAGAGCGCGCCAATTACCTAAGAACGCTTGCCGAGCAGAAAGGGCTTGCTTATACCCAGATCCGAGACCAGGTTCAGATTATTCGTGATCAGATAAATACGGAAAGGTCGCGGCTCCAGCCCATGCTCTATCAGGAAGTGCAGCGTCAGAGATGGGTCGGCTGGTGGATCTTCGGCTGGTATGAGACTTATGCGGAGACAATAGAAGTCTCCGAGGTCAGGGGCGCCCTGAATCAACTGAATGAACAGGAGAGGATTCTTAATGATGAAGAGGCTAATGCCTATGCCGAACTGAATAGTGAAGTTGCATCCACTGAAACGGACTTGATTCAGGATGAAGAAGCGGCCTTGGCAGAAATCGCGGCCCAGGAGGAAGAGTTCCACGTCCAGATTATCGCCGAAGAGTCGACGCCTGTGATATTGGAGTACTATCGGACAATTTTAGGCCGCGATCCGGATGATGCGGAGACTCAAAGCTGGCTGAATACAGTCGGTTACGATTCAAAAATAAATGTTGCTACTCTAAAGAATGCTCTGTTCAATTCACAGGAAAGGACAGACCAGGAAGTCTTTGTCGCGGCCCTTAAAGACAGGATTGAAACAGAATTATCCAATTATATCAATAGTGACGAGGCGGGCAAAGAATCGCTTCTTTCGACGCTTGGCCTTTCCATGGCTAAGGGTGTCCCCTTAAGCCAGAAAGACGTAGATGCAATTCTTTCCCTCCTTGATAAGCAGAATATCCACTTTGGCAGAAGCGCCTTCGTCGCTTTAGGAACGGTTCTCTCTAATAATGGTATTACCTATGATCTCGAAGATTTAGCCCTTAAGACCATATTGGTTGACATATTCACTGGTTCCCTCAATAAGTTTAGTGAAGGGACACTGTTAGAACTATCCATGTATGCCCTCTCAAAGACCGCTTCCTCATATGGAGTTGAATTAAATAATACAAGGTTAAACTATGATGAGCTGAAGCAAGTCTTTAATTCAAGCGGGCAGGTAGTTGTCCACCTCGTCAATAACCATTACGTCGTTGTCACAAATATCGCCGCAGACGGCAAGATTAGTTATGTGGAGCGTAATAGAGGGCAGGACGGCTATACGTGGACAGTTTCAAGGCAAGATTTTGAGAATTCATGGACAGGTTATGCCATTGTTCAGACAACGTCTACAAAAGGCACTATTCCCGATACTGTATTAGCGAAGAAGATTTCTGACGATACGGCTATGCGTGTAAAGGGTAGCTGTCTGCCGTTCTTATTCCCGCTACTTGGAATGATATTCGGTGCTATCACAGGTGTAGCTACGGCAGTAGTTGGTGCAATAGGCGCTATTGTTGCGGGTATTTCAGCTGTTATAGGGCCTATTATAGCAGGTATAGGGCAGCTCATTACAGGCATCGCCGGATTTATGACCCAGATAGGCGGTGCCTTATTTAGTGCCGTCCAATTCGTTGGAACAAGTCTCCTTCCTACTATCGGTGGTTGGATAGGCGGTATTGGTTCGTGGATAGGTGGCATAGGTGCAGCAATTGGTAATGGATTTGGATTAGGCGGGATAATATCAGCAACAGGATTCAACCTTACGGGCCTTGGCCTTGCGCTTGGTAAGACAGTTGTTAGCGTTGCTCTCTCAATGGGTATTTCAAAAGGCCTTGAATTGCTTGGCGTAAATTCAACAATATCCGGCCTCCTAAGCTCTTTCGTCACTGGCGGTGTTTCGGGCTTATTTAATAACGGATTCTCGGTGTTGTCGTTTATTACCGGTGGCATACAAGGGCTTGCCATACAAGGTGTGAACGAGCTCGCCCCGCGGTTAGGTATCGATCCGATGCTAACGAACGTCATAGGCATGACTGCCGGTGCCTTCATAGGAGCGGTAGGGAACAATATCTCGCCTGAAACTGGGCTGTTCAGCCTTGAAGGATTCAGCACGTCAATAGGCACGCAAATTATGCCCAGCGTAGCCGGTGAACTGGCTTATTATGGTATTACTAAAGCGGGTGAGTTGCTGGGTGTGGATCCCAGGATCTCCTACGTAAGTGGTTGTCTCATAAGGAGTTACATCAATCCTGGAATTGATCCTGAAACAGGAAATCCTAGAACGATGTGGCAAGGAATTACCGACGGGCTATTGCAAGGTGTGACCTCAGGGGGTCTTAACTATGCTACTACTGAGCTTGGTCTTGATCCGCTCTTGGCCAACATCGGCTTTTCAGCTATTTCTGGAGCCATCAATGCTGGAATTCAAGCTGCTACAGGCGGGAGTCAGGATATATTCAAGACTATATTTGAAACATACGAGAAAAATGCTTTAAATTTCTTGGGTTATACTGAACCAGGTACTACCTTGTCTCCTTGGCAACAAGCGGCGTATATATCCCAGATATTAGACTTCTCAAATATCGTAAAGGATAAAGGGATAGTAAATGCCCTTAATACCTATGGGGCAAGCTTCTTTAACGCTGTGGCTGTTAATCAAATAATTCAATCGGGTTTATCAATAGGAGATTACTTTAATAATAAGCTTGATAATAATCAGGGTGTTACGAGAACATTGAAAGATGGAACGCAGGTTACACAGGTTGCGATAAAAGATGCGCAAGGTAACATTGTCTCTAATGTCTTTTTTGTAAAGAATACTGATGGAAAATGGAATGTTGTTGGTAAGGAAGATTTAACGCCTAATGGCACATATCTTAGTTGGGGCACCCTTGGGGTAGATACTTACGGTAAGCTTGGTTACACCGATGCTCAACTATATTCAATCTTTAATAGCGATACACAGTTCCAGAGAATACAGGATGGGCAACAAACTTATGCTGAGATTAAGGATTTGCAGGGTAACACGCTGATCATAATCGAGCCAACAGCGGATGGACACTTTAATGCGTATAACTCGTACGGTGACTATGTGGATGCTAAAATTAGTAGTCCACTGAGTGGAAAATCCTACTCATTTAGTAATGATATGTTGAAACAATATCAAGAATTTGACATAACGGATAACACATCATTATTCGATGTTGACTTTAGCAAGCTCGCTGCAATAGGGCTAATGTTTAATAGCTTGTCTATTTCATCAGGTGATATAGCAAAATTTAGTTTTACAGATGCTCAGAAACAGCAAATAACATATGTTATTCTTAATGGTATAGGTAATCCGTTCCCTGCAGGAATGGCACCGTCTTATATGAGAGGCTTTGAAACCCAATTAGCGATAGCAGACCCAAGTGGTGCAACCGTTAAGAGTATTGCCATGTTTCCAAATAGCGGTTCCTTGCCAATAGATGCTAAGATGGATGATACAGTAAATTGGATTGCAAATGCGTATCTTGGCTCTCATTATTTAACAAATGATGTAATAACTGGCATGCAAGCTCAATTTAATGGTCAAATACCATCAAATATGACAGGCGTTGCTTATAGTGGTAGTGGAGACCCATTAATTCAAGCACTAAATGAAAATCCAAACTGGGATATAAAATCGATTGTCTTGGTGGATACCCCGATTGGATTTGAAAGAAAAATTACTAATCCAAATGTAAATAATGTTATAATGATTGCCGCAGATGGTGATCTTTTGTCTATTCACGGGCTTATAAGTCAAGGGTTTGAGACAAATCCTCGGCCATTAAATGTTTATAAAATAGTATTAAACGGGGTTAGTCATACGCAATTTTCTTACGACCCTAATAATACAAATCCAGATCCGGTATCCGTGCAGTCAGCAAGATTCACAGCGGAAATGGCGGTCAGAGGAAATGATACGGCGTCAATACGGAGTTTTCTTGCAAATCAGGTTGAAATTGGTAGTATTAAGTATGATTCTCAAACAAAATCGTATTTAGTTGACCTAAGTAAGGTGAAATATGGAAATTAAAAAACATAAAATATTAAAGATTATGGTAATGATTGTCAGTGTTATTGTTATTATAGCAGGCGGTATAACTGTTAAAACATATGTTAATGAAAAAAGAACTCAACAGACTTATATAGTTACAGGATTGCCAGAGAAACAAACGGGTGTTCTCAAAGAACTACAAATAGTTGCAACTGAGCATGCGTATATTACCCAAGGATATGAATATCTTAAGACTGGAGATTTTAATAAAGCCAGAGAGCAATTCGAGATTGTATTAAAGCGAAATCAACCTACTGGAGCATTACCAGAAGCTAGGCGGGGGATTGTTGATGTTTATGAGAAGATACATGATTATGTGACTGCTGCTAAATCATTTGAAAAAATAATAGCTACTTTTAAAATACCTAAAGGTGACATGTGGCGACTACCTGACGATGAACGATTATCGTATTTGCTGTATGCAGCTAATGGAGATTACGATCTTGCCATAGAACATGCACAAAAAGCACTCGAAGCAGATAGCCAACTTCCAAACGCTCCTAAAGGCGGTAGCCCTGATTACATTCAGCGTCTTAATGATTTGAAAGCCGCAAAAGATTATATATTAAGTCTCAAGAAGCAGTAGTATACTCTTGAAAAGTAGTATTTACCTCTCCTTCATTTCCCTTGTTCCTTTTCCGTCGTAGAGTTATAATAAAATAAGTTTTAAGCTCATAAACGGACGCAGTTAAAAAATATATTTTGCAAACGATATAAAAGGCTTTGTATATGGCACTAAATCTGAAACAATTGTTGAAGGGAGTAAAGGAATACGTTGAAACTGAGGCTCATACGAAGGTAAAGAGCGTTTCTTACGTTGGACGTTTCCAACTTTTAGGCAAAGAGGATATTGTATTTTCCGTTGTAATAACCGACAAAAAGGAGCCTGAGTGGTGGGTTGTCGGAGGATCTACCCCAATGAATCTTTACTCAAAGATTCATTTTCATTCTGCTGATGAAGCTTTTTCCATGCATACTGGATTGATGCTTCGTATGGCGGCACATGATTTTAAACATTCTACTACCGTTCCTGAAGATATTGGATATGATGCGTTTATTTCTCATGCCTCTGAAGATAAGACAGGTCTAGTTCGGCCCCTAGCAAATGTCCTTAAAAGAATGGGTTATCGTATATGGTATGACGAATTTGAGCTTCAAGTTGGGGACAGTTTACGGCAATCAATCGACCGAGGACTTGTAAACTCACGATACGGAATAGTTGTTCTGTCGAATGCTTTTTTCGCAAAGAACTGGCCTCAATATGAGCTTAACGGATTAACTGCTAAAGAGATGAGGGGCCACAAAGTTATCCTACCTATTTGGCATAAGATCACTAAGGATGATATTCTAAAGTTTAGTCCTGCCCTTGCCGACAAAGTTGCCATTACTACTAGAGGCCATAGCATCAAAGAAGTTGCCACAAAGCTTGCCAAAGTTTTTGAAAATTAAATGCATTCCTGCGCAATATTCCACACCATTTCCTAAATAAATCTCAAACAAACTAAACCAAACATAGGTACTATCATGTATTTTTTACAAAAATCTACCGGAGGTGCATATGAAAATCCAAGAATTGCTTGAAGATTTTAAAGGGTATCTTGAGGCTAGGGGTTTTTCTCCACGAACTGTAAAAACTTATGTCCTTTATGTAGACATATTTGACAGATATCTGAAACAAAAAGACATAGAAAATATCGAAAATATTACAAGGAATGTCATCGACCAATACCAGATAGATATATCTACAAAAAACGAATATATGCAGATAGTCCTGTCGACAGCTACCAGGATAGGAAGGCTTATTGGTGTTATGTCATTTTTTCGATTTCTTACTAGGAAAGGTTTAATAGGCGCAGATCCGACATCCTCTATTGAGCTTCCAAGGTTACCTAAAAGGCCTTCGCCTCAATACCTTACTTATAGTGATTAAATAGGGGACAGACACCTATTTTTATTGACATATTAAATTCTTAGTAATAGTATTGCTCCATGCCACGTATAGCACGATTAGTAGTTCCGGATTACCCTCATCATATAACTCAGCGGGGCAATTATCGGCAGATCGTATTTAATAGGCAAATAGGGGACGTGTCACTTAGGGACACACAACTTTAGAAAATAAAAATATTTAAAAATAATCTGCAACAATTTAGCCTCTTTTTACGTCTTATATAGTAGGGACATATAAGGCAAAAAAGGAGGCATTTTTATGCCAAGAATAGGAAGAGTCATATATGATAATGCAGTCTATCATATTCTTAACAGGGGGCATGATAGGCGAAGACTGTTTCAGGAAGCCGAGGATTTCAAGAGTTTCAAAGACATGATAGCAAGGTATAAGCAAAAATTCCAGTTCGATCTTTACCATTATTGTTTTATGTCAAACCATTTCCATTTGTTATTAAAAATAGCAAAAGGCGAAGAGCTTTCTTTTCTTATGAAAGGCATATGCCAGACTTATGCCTTTCACTACAAGAGAAAACATCATTTTTCCGGCTATTTATTTCAGAATAGATATAAGAGCATACTTATTGAAAAGGATGAATATCTTATGGAATGCGGCAGATATATTGAACGTAATCCCGCAAGGGCAGGTATAGTCGATAATCCGGAAAAATACTATTGGTCAAGCTATAATTTCTACGCAAAAACCATACCAGATGATATAATAACGCCAGACCCTTTATATATTGCTCTTTCTGTTATAGATGCCGAACGAAGGGCAAAATATATTGAATATGTCTCTACTGATCGGCCATATGAACAGCTTCTCGATGAAAAGTTATCCGAGTTAAAATAAGTGGAGTGTCCCAAAGTGATAAGGTCTATTATAGTAAAGAGAGATTTTTATGTTTGTAAATAAGAGTTGCTTTTTTAAAGATCATATGTTAACCTTGTATATGTAGGTTAACAATTGTTAATTGAATAGCAAGCGGTTAACGATAAGATTTATTAGAAGGTGAGAATATGCAAGATAGGGGATATATCAGTATTCAAGAGATGGCCCGAATTTTAGGCATAAGCAGGATAGCTGTGTATAAAAAGGTTAAAAAAGGGCAAATAAAGGCTGTAAGGATAGGGAGAAGCTTCGCAATACCAAAAAAATACGTAGATCATATTCTGGGTAAGGCTCTAGATAAAAAGGATAAAAAAGAAATAGACAATGCTGTAAAGAAGACGGTCAAAGAGTATGGAGAGGTCTTAAGGCTCCTAGGCAGAGATTGATGAAGATTATAACGCTGAAAGAAGTTGAATACATGGCGTTCAGGTTAGCCAAAGAGTTGATGTCGTTTAAGGAGCCTATACCCGATTTTTCTACGAGATTTTCAAATAGACTGGAAAGCTGTTTAGCAGCGCCATTTCAGAGTTTTTCTGGGAAATCACCTTATAAGGATTTTATATCTAAGGCAAGTGTTCTATTCTATTTGATGATTAAAAATCACCCCTTCCAGAATGGAAACAAGAGAATTGCCATGACAACACTGTTCGTTTTTCTTCACATGAATGGTAAGTGGTTGACCGTAGACACCCAGGAGCTATATAATTTTACTATGTGGATAGCTCAGAGTCCGCCAAAGGCAAAAAATGAGACAGTTATGGCAACGGAAAAATTTCTGAAATCTAACCTGATCAGTTTATAAAATTTCTATTGTAAAACAATCAGGGAGAAATCATGCATGCACCCAAATACATTTATAGCTAATATAGCGATTCCGAGCTGGTACGCCATAATCGCCTTTATTGTCACAAAAAAAATTTCTTAATGAAAAAAATAATAATACTCCTTATCGTATCATTGAGTTTTTCAACGCATGTTTATGGGAACCCTTTCGGCGTACATGCCCCCGGAAAAAATGATGCGGCCCTGGTCAAAAAGTTAAAAGCTGATATAAGGCTCATAGCGGTCAGGGGCAAGCTAAATGCAGAAAATATACGCCTGGTTGACAATTACATTGTTCAGAGCGACTGTGATTTTGTGATAACCCTGGACTCATCAGAGACAGGGATGTCTGAGTCTGCCTTGATAAAAGGCAGGGATCTAAAGCAGTGGGAAAAGGCTGTGGGCAATCTCGTGGAGAGATATGACGGAGACGATGACTTCGGTTGCGGGCCAAGAGACAGGCTTTATCCGAGCAAAGACGTAAGAGACGCGATAAAGAGAAGGCCGATTAAATATTGGCAGATTGAAAATGAATGGTTCTGGCAGATCAAAGACTCCAAAGACATTAGAAAAGCCGCATCCAGTCAAGAGCTGGCAAGGCATTTTATTGCGATAAGGAGCGCTATAAAAAGAAAGGATCCTGGGGCAAAGATAATTCTTGGGGTATTGACAGGGGTGGGGATATTTGCCGGAATGGACGGCCATTTGGCGGATGGTTACTTTGAGATAGGGGATCCGGATTACAAATACAAGAAATACTATTTTAAAAATATTCCGGAGGGGATGCTGACGGTGATCGAAAGCATGCGAGATAAGGCGCTATTTTTAATAAAGAATCTTGCCCCTTACTATGATGTGATCGATTTTCATTCATATGAGAATAATTCTTCAAACTTAAAATATGAAGCCGCGTGGCTAAGGAAGGCAATGGAAGAAAACGATGTCCGCGGAAAAGAGATCTGGTCATTGGAAAACGCCGGGCCATTTTATTTTTTCCCGCTGTTGGGATTATCTAAACCCGAGGATCGCGATACGAATATTTATGACCCCGCTATACATGCCTCTTGCCTTATCAAAAGATATGTAATAGGTTTAGATGGCGGTATAAGTAAAATATTTTACAGTTCGCTTAGGCCCACATTGGGATGGAGTAATAATTATACCAGGCTTTCTTTAATAGATATGGATGGGAATAAAAAGCCCGCGTATTACACATACAAATTGATGGCTGAAAAATTATCCGGATTTACAAGAATAAATAAGGTAAAAGACGGTATTTATAAATTTTCATTTGAAGATAAAAAGCCTGTTTTTGTGCTTTGGTCCGAGACGGGAGACGGGGTAGTTGATTTGTCCGAATATACTGATTTACCGCATTTAAAGGTGACGCATATAGTTACGGAGGAAGAAAAGACGGATAGCGATGCAGTGGTAGAAATGGTCGGCGCGAATTCAGTAAAGATTTCACCCGCTCCCGTCTTTTGCGAGTAAAAGTCCGACTAATTAATAAAGTTAAAATAAAAGTTAAAATTTCCCTTGACAAAATATGATACGTAGTGTATACTCGCCTTCGAGTATTAGATAGGATTAGCAACTTGAACCGTGAGGCAGAGTCTAAACCTTACGGTTTTTTTGTGTGCGGCTTATTTAAATGCTTAATATAGTTGAAAGGAGGAACAGGAAGCAATGGTAAAAGGAAAAGTAAAATGGTTTAACAACCAGAAGGGTTATGGATTTATTACACTTGATTCGGGCACGGATGTATTCGTACATCACAGCGCGATTCAGGGTGATGGCTATAAGACTTTGGACGAGGGTATGGACGTCGAATGCGAGGTCACCAAGGGTCCAAAAGGGGAACAGGCATCAAAAGTAACAAAGTTGTAACCTAGATCGACCAAAAGGCCCGGTATTAATTTACCGGGCCTTTTTTATTGTTATGTGCAGTTTAATCTGGTAAAATGTCCTCATTATGGAAAAAAATATAGATAAACAATTAGAGCTGATAAGGCGTGGGACAGTAGAGATAATACAGCTTGAAGAGCTTAAGAAGAAGCTCGATAACGCCATCAAAACCAATAAACCGCTTGTTGTGAAGGCGGGTTTTGATCCCACCGCACCGGATATACACCTGGGCCACACGGTATTATTAAGGAAGCTGAGGCATTTTCAGGACCTAGGGCATAAGGTTATATTTTTAATCGGTGATGCTACCGCATTAGTTGGTGATCCATCAGGTCAGTCACAGACCAGAAAAGTTTTGCCTATAGAGGAAGTAGATAGAAATTCCAGAACGTATGTAAATCAAGCCAAAAGGATATTGCGTGAGGACCCAAGACTTCTTGAAATAAAACATAATAGAGATTGGTTTATTAAGCCATTCAGCGGAAACGGCGAACATCCTTTCGGGTTTGAGCAATTTATCGAACTGGCACAAAAATACACCGTAGCGAGGTTATTGGAAAGGGATGATTTCGAGAAACGATTAAAGGAAAATCGTCCAATAAGTTATTCGGAACTTTTTTATCCACTGATGCAAGGATACGATTCTGTAAAATTGAGATCGGATATAGAAGTCGGAGGAACGGATCAGAAGTTTAATATGCTGGTCGGCAGGGATCTTCAGGGGTCCTATGGGCAGAATCCGCAGGTAGTAATAACAATGCCGCTTCTCGAAGGTCTTGACGGCGTAAACAAGATGTCTAAATCGCTCGGCAATTACGTTGGTATTAATGAAACGGCCAAGGACACGTTCGGCAAACTTATGTCGGTTTCAGATGAACTTATGTGGAAATACTATGAACTTTTAACGGATGAGAATGTCGAAAAGGTTAAGGCTGAGGTTAACGCTGGGAAATTGCATCCTAAACAGGCCAAAGTGAATTTGGCAGCAATCATCACCGCACAATACCACGGTAAGACTGAAGCTGACAAACAGATTGAGGAATTCGACCGCGCATTCAAAGACAAGGGTTTCCCCCAAGATATAAATTTAACAGAAGTACAGATACAGGGTGATAAGGCAGTGATTACGGAGGTCCTTTCCGATTTATCCAAATTACTTTCCAGTAAGGGTGAGGCGAAACGTAAGATCCAGGAAGGGGCTGTTGAGGTGGATGGGGCCAGGATTTCCGACGTCAATTTAGGGCTTCCGGCAGGCAGGGAATATAAGATAAGGGTGGGTAAGAAATTCGCCAGGATTAGTTTAAAAAATTTTCCCCAAGGCTTAAGATAATGTGAGAAAATTCCGCGCCCAAGGCTAAGAAAAATATTTTAGCGAAAAGTTTAAAATAACGCTTGACAAAAATCCTGAAAATGATATACTTGACTTCCGCGACAGAACTGATTGCATACCGCTAAGGTGTGGATAACAGTGTCGCAAGAAGGAGAAGTTTTTGATCACTTCACCTTAAAATTTTGGAATACATAAAGTAGCAGAGGATGAAATATTAAGACGTCTCTGACGTCTTTTTTGTTGTATAAAGTCCGTCCCCTGGACGGATTTTTTTTCACTTGTTCTTTAAAAAGACGAGTTTTAAGTTAGCGATCAATTTTTGGAACGAGCCAAGACAGATAACTCTAATAGATATTCAATTGGAGAGTTTGATCCTGGCTCAGAGTGAACGCTGGCGGCGTGGTTTAGGCATGCAAGTCGAACGATACCGCAAGGTATAGTGGCAAAAGGGTGCGTAACACGTGAGCAATCTACCTTTGAGTGGGGAATAACCTTGGGAAACCGAGGCTAAAACCGCATATGACCACAGCTAGGCATCTAGCAGTGGTAAAAGACGGGGACCGTAAGGCCCGTCGCTTGGAGATGAGCTCGCGTCCTATCAGCTTGTTGGCGGGGTAATGGCCCACCAAGGCTTTTGACGGGTAGCTGGTCTGAGAGGATGGTCAGCCACATTGGGACTGAGACACTGCCCAGACTCCTACGGGAGGCTGCAGTCGAGAATCTTTTGCAATGCTCGAAAGAGTGACAATGCGACGCCGCGTGTGCGATGAAGGTCTTCGGATTGTAAAGCACTGTCAGCCGGGAGGAAGGTCTTCTCTTTTAATAAAGGAGAAGGTTTGACAGTACCGGCAGAGGAAGCCACGGCTAACTCCGTGCCAGCAGCCGCGGTAATACGGAGGTGGCAAGCGTTACTCGGATTGATTGGGTGTAAAGGGCGTGTAGGTGGTGAATTAAGTCGAATGTGAAATCCCTTGGCTTAACCAAGGAACTGCATTCGAAACTAATTTGCTTGAGCGACAGAGAGGTAAGTGGAATTCCCGGTGTAACAGTGAAATGTGTAGATATCGGGAGGAACACCAGTGGCGAAGGCGACTTACTGGATGTCTGCTGACACTGAAACGCGAGAGCTAGGGGAGCAAACAGGATTAGATACCCTGGTAGTCCTAGCCGTAAACGATGTTCACTAGGTGTCGGGCCCTCTGGGTTCGGTGCCGCAGTAAACACATTAAGTGAACCACCTGGGGAGTACGGTCGCAAGACTGAAACTCAAAGGAATTGACGGGGACCCGCACAAGCGGTGGAGCATGTGGTTTAATACGACGCTACGCGTGGAACCTTACCTCGGCTTGACATGCATTTGAAATCTCTATGAAAGTAGAGACCTGTCCTAAAGACACTTTTGCACAGGTGTTGCATGGCTGTCGTCAGCTCGTGTCGTGAGATGTTGGGTTAAGTCCCGCAACGAGCGCAACCCTCGTCGTTAGTTGCCACCCGCAAGGGAGCACTCTAGCGATACTGCCCGTGTTTAACGGGAGGAAGGTGGGGATGACGTCAAGTCAGTACGGCCCTTATGCCGAGGGCTACACACGTGCTACAATCCCAGCTACAAAGAGACGCAATACCGTAAGGTGGAGCAAATCCCAAAAAAGCTGGGCCAGTTCAGATTGAGGGCTGCAATTCGCCCTCATGAAGCCGGAATCGCTAGTAATCGCGCATCAGCCACGGCGCGATGAATACGTTCCCGGGTCTTGTACACACCGCCCGTCAAGCCACCTGAGTTGATTGCACCCGAAAACGTTACTTCTAACCCGCAAGGGGGGAAGGCGTCTAAGGTGTGGTTGGCGAGGAGGGCTAAGTCGTAACAAGGTAGCCGTATCGGAAGGTGCGGCTGGATCACCTCCTTTCTAAGGAGACTTTAAACAAAAGAAGCACAAACCTCGAGTAAGTTTCACCTACTCGGGCGACTTAAATCGGTGAAAAAAAAAGAGTTTCGTCTTGGCTTGTTCCAAATTATATAACTGCGAGCAAAGCCCTCATAATTTTATTTATGAATCGGGCAAAAGTGCTTTTTCGAATCAGGCCTCCGGCCCTTCGGGCCGATAGGCCCAGAGGGGCCTATAGCTCAGTTGGCTAGAGCGCCGTGCTGATAACGCGGAGGTCTCTGGTTCGATTCCAGATGGGCCCACCAAGTTTTGTGGGGATATAGCTCAATTGGGAGAGCACCAGCTTTGCAAGCTGGGGGTTACCGGTTCGATCCCGGTTATCTCCACCAGCTAACTTATTTGAAATTTTGATATATAAGAATTTTTTTCCGCCGGATAGTACGCATAGGGCGAGGCGGAGAAAGCTCGTTCTTTGACAATCCATAGTAAATGTTATCCAAAGTAACAAATGCAAGTAACAAAACATAGGTAAATCGAGCATCAAAACATTGACGTTGTTTGTTGCCAAAAGCGAACAACTTTACATTTTAATGAAGAATTAAAATGGTCAAGCTACTAAGAGCTTATGACGGATGACTTGGTACGAGAAGGCGAAGAAGGACGTGGTAAGCAGCGATATGCTCCGGGGAGTCGCAAACAGACTTTGATCCGGAGATTTCCGAATGGGGAAACCCTTCACGGATAATACCGTGAAATCTTGCACTGAATTCATAGGTGCCTGAAGCGAAACCGGGAGAAGTGAAACATCTCAGTAACCCGAGGAAAAGAGAAAGACATTGATTTTCCTAGTAGCGGCGAGCGAACGGGAAACAGCCTAAACCCTGTGCCGTAAGGTGCAGGGGGTTGCGGGACCACAATGTGGGATTGTAGAGGAATAGTAGAATGAGCTGGAAAACTCAGCCAAAGAGGGTGAGAGCCCCGTAAACGACATTCCAAAGCACCCTAGTGGTATCCCAAGTAATGCGGGACACGTGAAACCCCGTATGAATCCGGCCTGACCACAGGCCAAGGCTAAATACTATCTCGTGACCGATAGTGAACAAGTACCATGAGGGAAAGTTGAAAAGAACCCCTTTAAGGGGAGTGAAATAGTACCTGAAATCATAAGCTTACAAGCGGTGGGAGCACTATGACGCATCTTCGGATGCGTAATGTGTGACCGCGTGCCTTTTGGTTAATGATCCGGCGAGTTGCTGGGCGCAGCAAGGTTAACCTTCCAACGAAAGTTGATAGGGTAGCCGTAGCGAAAGCGAGTCTTAATAGGGCGACCATAGTTGCGTCAAGCAGACCCGAATGCCAGGTGATCTACCCATGGCCAGTGCGAAAGCTGGGTAAAACCAGCTGGAGGTACGAACCCGTTAACGTTGAAAAGTTATGGGATGAGCTGAGGGTCGGAGTGAAAGACTAATCAAACTTGGTTATTGCTGGTTCTCCCCGAAATATCTTTAGGGATAGCCTCGTGTAATAGGCGGTGGAGGTAGAGTACTCGATGGGCTAAGAGCCTTACCGGGTTTCTGAACCCAACGAAACTCCGAATGCTACCGCCCGTATCACGGGAGTCAGAAAGCGAGGGATAAGCTTCGTTCTCAAAAGGAAAACAGTCCAGACCGACGGCTAAGGTTCCTAAATTCATGCTAAGTGGTACAAGGATGTGAGTCTTCTTAGACAACCAGGATGTTGGCTCAGAGGCAGCCATCATTTAAAGAGTGCGTAACAGCTCACTGGTCGAGTGGTCTCGCGCCGAAAATAATCGGAGCTAAGCATGGTACCGAAGCCACGGATTTGCTATCGTCTTCGGACGATACAAGTGGTAGGGGAGCGTTCTATAGTACAGCGAAGGCAGACTGTAAAGACTGCTGGAGGAATTAGAAGTGATTATGCCGGAATAAGTAGCGCAAATGTCCGCGAGAAACGGACACGCCGTAAACCTAAGGTTTCCTGGGGAAGGTTAATCCACCCAGGGTTAGTCGATCCTAAGCCGAGGCCGAAAGGCGTAGGTGATGGACAATCTGTTTAATATTCAGATACCACTCATTTCGCGTTATCAATCTTGGAGTGACGCAGGAGGTAGAACCATCGACCGGTTGGATGTGGTCGTCTAAGCCCGTAAGTCTTAACAGACTGAGAGGCGAATGGGAGCCCAATCTACGGAAAAGGCGAACTGGCTTGGGCCACACTGTCGAGAAAAGCCTCCGGGGCGAGTTTAATGAGTGATCGTACCGCAAACCGACACAGGTAGGCGGGGAGAATATCCTCAGGCGCTCGAATTAACACTCGTTAAGGAACTAGGCAAAATAGCCCCGTAACTTCGGAAGAAGGGGTGCTTCATTAGCGTCAAGTAAATACTTATGTAGCGCGAAGAAGCGACACTAAAGTGGGCTCTGTGACTGTTTAGCAAAAACACATGACTCTGCTAACTCGGAAGAGGATGTATAGGGTCTGACACCTGCCCGGTGCCGGAAGGTTAAAAGGAGGGGTCATCCCGTCGCAAGACGGGTGAAGCTCTGACTTGAAGCCCCGGTAAACGGCGGCCGTAACTATAACGGTCCTAAGGTAGCGAAATTCCTTGTCGGGTAAGTTCCGACCTGCACGAATGGTGTAGCAACAGAGCCGCTGTCTCAACGAGTGATTCGGCGAAATTGTAGTATCGGTGAAGATGCCGGTTACCTGCATCAAGACGGAAAGACCCCGGAACCTTTACTGTACCCTGGTACTGGATTTTGATCCGGTATGTGTAGCATAGGTGGGACGCTTTGAAGTTTCGGCGCTAGCCGGGATGGAGCGGAAATGTGAAATACCACCCTTACTGTATTAGGATTCTAACCCTAAGGCCCTATAGCGGGTCGGGGGACAATGCCAGGCGGGCAGTTTGACTGGGGCGGTTGCCTCCTAAATTGTAACGGAGGCGTACAAAGGTTCCCTCAGTGCGGTCGGCAATCGCACGCTGAGCGCAAAAGCATATGGGAGCTTAACTGTGAGACATACAAGTCGAGCAGATACGAAAGTAGGTTTTAGTGATCCGGTGGTGGCGTGTGGAAGCGCCATCGCTCAACGGATAAAAGGTACTCCGGGGATAACAGGCTGATCTCCTCCAAGAGTTCACATCGACGAGGAGGTTTGGCACCTCGATGTCGGCTCATCACAT
>JAUYOL010000005.1 GCA_030695905.1 Candidatus Omnitrophota bacterium
AGCTCTTAGCGGTTGCTTTGCCCTTCTTAGCAAGAGTTGCAAGGATAGATGCTGTCAAAGTAGTCTTACCATGGTCGATATGACCTATTGTACCTACGTTAACGTGCGGCTTACTCCTTACAAATTGTTCCTTTGCCATAAAAACTCCTTTCGCCTCTTTCCTTTAATTTAAGCTGCTTTCTTTACTATCTTATCTGATATATTTCTTGGCACTTCCTGGAAGAAGGAAGGCTCCATTGTATAGGTGGCCCTACCCTGTGTAAGGCTCCTAACCGTGGTTGAATAACCGAACATTTCATTTAATGGCGCATCGCCTCTTACTACTTTAAGATTCCCTCTATCTGTTATAGCCGATATTCTGACTCTTCGCGAATTGAGATCGCCTATAACATCTCCCATATACTGTTCCGGAACTTCGACTTCCAGGTTCATAATGGGCTCGAGCAGCACCGCGCCGCCATTCTTCATAGCCTCATTCAATCCTATTCTTGCTGCCAGTTTAAACGCTATATCTGATGAATCGACTTCATGATACGAACCGTCGACAAGCGTTACTTCAAGGTCGGTTACCGGGTATCCGGCCAACACGCCGCTCTTTGCGGCTTCAATAACACCTTCTTCTACGCTGGATATATATTCACGCGGTATCGCGCCGCCGATAATCTTGTTATTGAATACTATCCCTGTACCCTTCGCTGACGGAGCTACATCGAATACAACATGTCCATATTGACCGCGTCCACCGGACTGCTGGACAAACTTACCGACAGAGCGATTGGACTTCGTAATAGTCTCTTTATAAGCAACCTGCGGTTTATCGACGTTGGCCGCGACGTTAAATTCGCGCAGCATTCTATCTACTATAATTTCCAGATGGAGTTCGCCCATACCGCTTATAATAGTCTGGCCTGTTTCTTTATTATATGTAACCCTGAATGTCGGGTCTTCTTCTTCAAGTCTATTCAGGGCCATGCCTAATTTTTCTTCATCAGCTTTTGTCTTCGGCTCTATAGCCATCGAGATAACCGGCTCGGGGAAATGTATCGCTTCCAACACTATGGGATTGTCCTCATCACATAGCGTGTCCGCAGTCTTGGTATTTTTTAAGCCGACTGCCGCAACTATGTCACCAGCACGAGCGAATTCTATTATCTCCTGCTTATTAGCATGCATCTTAACAAGCTTTCCTAATCTCTCTTTTACGTCTTTCGTTGAATTATATATATATTCTCCGCTCTTAAGCACTCCGGAATATACCCGCAGATAGGCGAGCTTGCCCACAAACGGATCGGCCTTTATCTTGAATATGAGGCCGCAGAATTTTTCATCTTCAGACGGTTTCCTCTCGACATCTTCATTGGTCTCCGGATTCTTGCCTTTAACAGGCGGTATATCCACAGGTGACGGCATGTATTCTACTACGGCATCCAACAATGGCTGAATGCCCCTATTTTTAGCGGATGCTCCGCAGAGCACCGGTATGATATTGCCCGCAACAGTAGCGTGCCTTATATATGAAATAAGCTCGTTAGGATATATGCCTTGTTCATTTATATACTTCTCCATAACTATCTCATGAGCCTCACCCAAAACCTCAATTAGCTTATGCCGGTATTCGCTCGCAAGAGGCTTAAGATCCGCGGGAATCTCTTCCACGTCGAAAGTTGAGTTTTCGTCTTCCCCTTTATATACATATGCTTTCATTGTGACAAGATCTATCATGCCTTTAAAATTACCTTCGGCTCCTATCGGTATCTGCAATATCAGGGGTCTCGATCCGAGCCTTGCCTTTATCTGCTCGACCACGGAAAGGAAGTTGGCGCCCGTTCTATCCATCTTATTAACGAATGCTATTCTCGGTACCTTATATTTATCAGCCTGTCTCCACACAGTTTCGGATTGGGGCTGCACACCGCCTACCGCGCAGAATACTACCACCGCCCCGTCCAGGACCTTCAAAGATCTTTCAACTTCTACTGTAAAATCGACGTGGCCGGGCGTATCTATAATATTTATGTTCTTGTCTTTCCAGAAACAAGTCGTGGCCGCGCTCATTATAGTAATGCCGCGCTCCTGCTCCTGGACCATGAAGTCCATAGAAGTATTACCGTCATCTACGTCTCCGAGCTTATGTATCTTGCCGGTAGCGAACAGTATCCGCTCGGTCGTAGTGGTCTTACCTGCGTCGATATGCGCTATTATACCTATGTTGCGCAGCTTCTCTATTCTTGTTAATTCTTTAGTCTCTGTCATTTTTATTGGTCTATCTATAATTAGTTCTTGCGCCATCTTCTATTTTTACCATCTGTAATGAGCGAACGCCTTATTCGCTTCCGCCATCTTATGCGTATCTTCTCTCTTCTTCATAGCGCCGCCTTCACCCTTAAAAGCATCCAGTATCTCGTCTGCCAGCTTTATCTCCATAGGCTTGCCTTTTTTCGCTCTGGCGAAGTTCCGTATCCATCTCATCGCTATCGACATGCCGCGCTCCGCTTTTACTTCTATCGGGATCTGGTATGTCGCGCCGCCTATTCTGCGGGGCTTTACTTCCAGTAAAGGGCGGGCGTTATCTAAAGCCTTCTGGAATACTTCCAAAGAACCCTTGCCGGTCTTCTCGGCCAAAATATCAAAACATCTGTAAACTATCTTTTCCGCGATCGCGCGCTTACCCTGGGTCATAATAATATTTATAAAGCGCGAAACGGTTACATTCTTATATTTCGGATCCGGGGTTACCTGTCTTTTCTCTGCTCTACGTCTTCTCATTTATATTCCTCATTAACTTTAAGCGGCTGCGGGTGCTTTAGCCTTTACCGGCCCAGCCCCTTTTTCTTTGGGCTTCTTAGCTCCATACTTAGAACGTGATTTCTGCCTGTTCGCGACACCTGCGGTGTCAAGCACGCCTCTTACTATGTGATATCTTACACCTGGCAGGTCCTTTACTCTTCCGCCTCGGACCAGCACTATAGAATGTTCCTGCAGATTGTGTCCTTCACCGGGTATATAAGATGTGACCTCAATATGGTTAGTGAGCCTGACCCTCGCTACTTTTCTCAATGCCGAGTTAGGTTTCTTGGGCGTCTGCGTCTTAACCTGCAGACAGACTCCGCGCCTTTGAGGGCACGATTTCAAAGCCGGTGACTTACTCTTCTTTTTAAAGCTCTCTCTGCCAAGTCTGATTAATTGATTTATTGTCGGCATATATTACTTTTCTTCTTTCTTATCTTTTTTCGATTCTTTTTTTGATCCTTTTTTCGACTCTTTTTTGGATTCTTTTTTGGATTCCTCCGCTACTTCCTCTATTACTTCTTCCTTCACATCCGCATTCTCTTTCTTGGCGTCATCAAAAACATGCTTAACCATCTCTATATTTCTATGCGCCTCAAAACCTGTGCCGGCGGGGATTAAATGCCCCATTATAACGTTCTCTTTTAAGCCCCTTAAGTAATCTATCTTGCCATTGGCAGCCGCTTCCGTAAGAACCCTTGTTGTTTCCTGGAAACTTGCGGCGGAAATAAAGCTCTCGGTATTCAACGAAGCCTTCGTTATACCTAAAAGTATCGGCGTTGCGCTGGCGGGCTTGCCTTTTTTCTTAACTACCCTCTTATTTTCATCCAGGTATACATTGCGGTCTACCTGCTGGCCCGATAAGAATGATGTGTCGCCCGGCTCCTCGATCCTCACCTTGCCCAGCATCTGCCTTACTATTACTTCTATATGTTTGTCGTTTATCTTTACACCCTGCAACCTGTAAACTTCCTGAACCTCATTAACGAGATATTCCTGTAACTTCTTATCTCCGGATACTTTTAAGATATCCTGAGGTACGACAGGGCCGTCTATCAACTGCTGGCCGGCAAAAACTTTATCACCCTTGTACACATTCAGATGCTTTCCGTGGGGTATCATGTATTCTTTCTTCATGCCGGTGGACGAAGTTATTATAACTCTCTTCTGGCCCTTCTTTGATTCGCCAAATTCCACAATACCGTCTATCTCGCTGATGATAGCCGGATCTTTCGGTCGCCTTGCTTCGAACAATTCCGCGACCCTTGGCAGGCCTCCTGTTATATCCTTTGTCTTTGTGACGACTCGGGGCGTCTTGGCCAAAATATCACCTGCGGTAACCGTCGACTTATCGTGCACTATGATATGAGCGCCGGCAGGAATTGGATATATCGCCAAAACCTCATCCTTGGAATCCATTACCAATATCTGCGGATGATAATCTCCTTTGTGTTCAACGATGACTCTGTTCTTTAGCCTGGTAGCGGGATCAAGCTCTTCTTTCATGGTCAGACCTTCTCTGATGTCTTCAAATTTAAGCTTGCCTGTAACTTCGGTCAATATAGGAACTGTATAAGGATCCCACTTTACAAATATAGTTCCGGCCTTTACCGTATCGCCATCGCCCGCTCTTATAAAAGCGCCTTGAGGAAGCGTATGTCTCTCAAGCTCCCTGCCCTCTTTATTGTTGATGCTGATCTGGCCGTTTCTGTTAAGAACGATATATTCGCCCTCTTTTCTTGTCTTGACTACTTTGAGGTTGTGATATTTGACGATACCCTCGTTCTTGGATTCTATGTAAGATTGTTCGACAATTCTCGACGCGGTACCACCGATATGGAATGTTCTCATCGTAAGCTGCGTACCGGGCTCACCTATCGACTGCGCCGCGATAATGCCGACCGCGGTACCCAGGTCGACTATCCTGCCGTTGGCAAGATCCCTGCCGTAACACTTTGCGCAAACACCATGTTTTGCTTCGCAGGTAAGAACGCTTCTGATTCTTATCTTCTCGATACCCGCCTCTTCTATCTTCTTGGCCTTCTCTTCATTAATCTCGCTTCCCGCCTCGACCAGCACGGTATCGGTAATAACATCGACTATATTATCAAGCGCGACTCTTCCGATGATTCTTTCGGCAAGCGGAACGACCACTTCATCGCCTTCTATTATAGCGCTTATAAGGATGCCGTTCACGGTATCGCAATCGTTAACAGATATGATTACATCCTGGGCGACATCCACAAGACGCCTGGTCATGTAACCCGAATCGGCCGTCTTTAGCGCGGTATCCGCAAGACCTTTGCGCGCGCCGTGTGTTGATATGAAGTATTCGAGAACCGTTAAGCCTTCCCTGAAGTTAGCTGTAATAGGAGTTTCTATGATTTCGCCGGATGGTTTTGCCATCAATCCGCGCATACCGGCCATCTGTCTTATCTGCAGCTTAGACCCTCTGGCGCCGGAATCCGCCATCATGAATACAGGATTAAATTGATCGAGCTCCTGGAATATCAGGTCGGATACGTCATCCGTAACGTGAGTCCATAAGTCTATTATCTTGTTGTAGCGTTCCCTGTCCGTTATAAGACCTTTCCTGTACTGGTCTTCAATATGAGCGACATCGGCCTTCGTCCTCGCCAGATATTCATTCTTCTTCTCGGGTATTTTGAAATCATCTACGGAAATAGAAAGGCCCGCTCTCGTAGCTTCTTCGAAACCGGCCTTCTTAAGATCATCCAATAATTTTATAACCGCGTTATGCCCTTTAACCTTGTAGCACTCATTGATGACCTTGCTTAGTCTGGACTTGCTCATAATGTCGTTAACAAAGGACATCCCCTGGGGAAGGTGCTGGTTAAACATAACCCTGCCCACTGTCGTCTCAACTAATTTATCATCTATCATAACTTTTATCTTAGCGTGGAGGTCGACTTCTTCGTCCTGCAGCGCGATGATTACTTCATCCATTGAGGAGAATATTTTATTCTCGCCTTTTACGCCGGATTTTTCTTTGGTGAGGTAGTAACAACCTAAAACTATGTCCTGTGTGGGTGTCGTGATTGGCCTGCCGTCGGCAGGTGAAAATATGTTATTCGAAGACATCATCATCAGCCGCGCTTCCATTTGAGCTTCGACTGAAAGCGGCACATGCACTGCCATCTGGTCACCGTCGAAGTCCGCGTTAAAGGCTGTGCATACGAGAGGATGGATTCTTATCGCCTTACCTTCTATCAATACGGGCTGGAACGCCTGTATGCTTAGACGGTGGAGTGTCGGCGCTCTATTTAACATTACCGGATGCTCTTTTATAACGTCGTCGAGGATATCCCACACTTCGAGCTTCGCCTTCTCTACCATCTTCTTGGCGCTCTTTATAGTATGGACAAATCCTTTTTCTCTTAATTTCTTTATTATGAAAGGCTCAAAAAGTTCCAAAGCCATCTTCTTGGGCAATCCGCATTCGTTTAATTTTAATTCCGGACCTATAACGATTACGGATCTGCCGGAATAGTCGACACGTTTACCCAAAAGGTTCTGTCTAAAACGGCCCTGCTTGCCCTTCAACATGTCGCTCAAAGATTTCAACGGCCTGTTTCCGGGACCGAGAACCGGCCTGCCGTGCCTGCCATTATCAAAAAGGGCGTCAACGGCTTCCTGCAGCATCCTCTTTTCATTTCTTATGATGATCTCTGGAGCCTTTAATTCTATAAGTTTCTTTAACCTGTTGTTCCTATTTATAACTCTTCTATACAGGTCATTTAAATCGCTTGTGGCGAATCTTCCGCCGTCCAGAGGAACGAGCGGCCTTAAATCAGGCGGTATAACAGGCAGTATCGTAAGTATCATCCATTCCGCTTTATTGCCGGAATTTTTAAAGGTTTCGACTATCCTTAATATCTTGGCGTTCTTCTTCAGAGTGGTGTCTGACTTCGAATCCTTCATATCTTTGCGCAGCCTGTCGGTCAGCTTGCCTAAATCCACATCTTTCATCAGGTCTCTTATGGCTTCCGCGCCCATCTTGGCGGTGAATTTATTGCCGTATTTCTCTTTATATTCTTTATATCTTTCTTCGGGCAAAAGTTCGTATTTCTTTAATGGAGTATCGCCCGGATCTGTAATGATATACTCTTCATAGTATAGAACTTTCTCGAGCTCGCGGGATGTTACTCCTATTAATATGCCTATCCTCGAGGGAATAACTTTGAAGAACCATACATGCGACACCGGGCACGCGAGTTCGATATGGCCCATTCTCTCACGGCGCACGCTCGAACGCGTTACTTCGACGCCGCACCTGTCACAAACTATACCTTTGTGTTTTATTCTCTTATATTTTCCGCAGTTGCATTCATAGTCTTTTGTGGGTCCGAATATCCTCTCGCAGAAAAGACCATCCTTCTCCGGCTTTAAAGTCCTGTAATTTATGGTCTCCGGCTTCTTTACTTCGCCCTTTGACCAGCTCTTAATAGCCTCCGGCGACGCGATCTTTATGCTTATCGCGTTAAACGGATTCACATCTTCTATGAGGAAATTTTTATCTTTCATTTGCTCTCTTTTTCTTTAGCGTCCGGCGGAGACTTTCTCTCCATCTTTATATCAAGGCCCAGGCTCTGCAATTCTTTAACTAAAACGTTGAACGATTCCGGCGTCCCCGGCTTTAAAGTGTGCTCTCCTTTGACTATAGATTCATAGATCTTCGTCCTACCCAAAACGTCGTCGCTCTTTACGGTAAGAAGCTCCTGAAGCGTAAAGGCGGCTCCATATGCCTCAAGCGCCCACACTTCCATCTCTCCGAACCTTTGTCCGCCGAACTGCGCTTTGCCGCCCAACGGCTGCTGTGTAACAAGCGAATAAGGCCCTATGGAGCGGGCGTGTATCTTGTCATCGACAAGATGAGCCAGCTTCATCATATATATGTATCCGACCGTGACCTTCTGATCGAAATTCTTGCCTGTAAAACCGTCTTTTACCGTAACTTTGCCTTCCAGCGGTATGCCGGCCTTCTTCATCTCTTCTTTTATCTCTATCTCGCTTGCGCCGTCAAATACGGGCGTAGCCACATAGAAACCTAACATCTTTGCGGCCCATCCAAGGTGCGTTTCCAGTATTTGACCGACGTTCATACGGCTCGGTACTCCCAGCGGATTCAATACTATCTCAACGGGTGTGCCGTCTTCCAAAAACGGCATATCTTCTTCCGGAAGTATCTTGGCTATAACACCTTTGTTTCCGTGGCGTCCGGCCATCTTGTCGCCGACCGATACTTTCTTCTTGCTTGCCACATAAACCTTTACCTTCTTTAATACGCCGGGCGGAAGCTCATCACCGCGCTTGACCCTGTCTATCTCTCGCTCAAGTTCAAACGTAAGCTCTTCTATCTGGCTGTCCAGAAACTTTGTTACCCTTACAACTTCCTGTTCAAGATCCGTATTATTATGAATTTTAATGCTGTCGAGATCGCCTTTTTCCACGATCTTGGCAAGATCTTTCACTCTTATCGTCCTGCCTTGAGCCACTAAGACCCTTCCAGATTCCTGATTTAATATGCTCGACGCCAGCTTCTGCCCCGCGAGCAGCTTATGTAATTTCTTCTGCTTCTCTTCTTTAATCTTTGCTATCTGCGTCTCGTAAGTGGCTTCCAGCGCCTTTATCTCTTTCGATTCCAGATTTCTCTCTTCCTTGGTCTTGGAGCGCGCGTCGCGTCTCGCGAATATCCTTACATCGACCACGATACCTTCCACGCCCGGAGAAGCTATAAGCGATGTATCTCTCACGTCTCCCGCTTTCTCGCCGAATATAGCGCGCAAAAGTTTTTCTTCGGGAGAAAGCTCCGTCTCTGACTTAGGCGTAACTTTACCGACCAGTATATCACCCGGCTCCACTTCAGCTCCTATACGCACGATGCCATTCTCGTCCAAGTTGCGCAGGGCCTCATCGCCGATATTTGGTATATCACGGGTGATTTCTTCATTGCCAAGGCGCGTATCTCTTGCTTCAACTTCAAACTCTTCTATGTGGAGAGACGTAAATTTATCTTCACTCACTAATTTTTCGCTTAAGAGTATGGCGTCCTCGAAGTTATACCCTCTCCACGGCATGAATGCTACAAGAACATTCCGCCCTAAAGCCAATTCACCTTCTTTTGTTCCGACGCCGTCAGCTATTACTTCTCCCGCTTTCACCGATTGGCCCAATTTTACCAATGGCCTCTGGTTAATACAGGTATTAGCGTTCGATCTTTCAAATTTTCTTAACTTATATATTTTCCCGCCTACTACTATTTCATCTGAATCGACGCTCGATACGGTGCCTGCGTGAGTCGCGACAACCACGGCTCCAGAATCTTTCGCGGTCCTGTATTCCATGCCGGTCCCGACAAATGGGGCTTCGGTATCCAGTAGAGGCACGGCCTGTCTTTGCATGTTTGAACCCATAAGAGCGCGGTTGGCGTCATCGTGCTCCAAGAAAGGTATAAGGCTTGCCGCGACACTTACCAGCTGTCTCGGAGAAACGTCCATATACTGAATATCCTTGGGCGGCACCTTAACAAAGTCGTCTTTATAACGGCAGAATACTCTATCGTCTACAAAGTGGCCTTTTTCATTTATCTTCGCGTTTGCCTGCGCGATAACATACATATCTTCTATATCGGCGGATAGGTAGTCTATTTTGTCCGTAACTCTTCCGCTCTCAACCTTCCTGTAGGGCGTTTCGATAAAACCAAATTCATTAAGCTTCCCGTAAGTGCTCAAAGAAGATATAAGACCGATGTTCGGACCTTCAGGTGTTTCAATAGGACAGAGCCTTCCGTAATGTGAATAGTGAACGTCGCGGACTTCGAAACCTGCCCTGTCTCTGTTTAAGCCGCCGGGCCCAAGGCCGCTTAAGCGTCTCTTGTGGGTCATTTCGGCGAGCGGATTGGTCTGGTCCATGAATTGCGACAACTGGCTGCGTCCGAAGAAATCACGAATTACGCTTGAAATCAACTTCGCGTTTAAAAGGTTATGCGGCATAACATTCGCGAGGTCATACAGATTCATGCGTTCCCTGCAAGCTCTATCGGCCCTGACAAGGCCTATTCTGATCTGATTTAAAAGAAGTTCGCCTACGCAGCGGACGCGCCTGTTGCCAAGATGGTCGATATCATCGATATTCGCTTCGCCGTTCTTTACAGCTATCAATTTCAGGATTACCTGTATGAGAGTCTCCGAATTAAGCAGTCTCTCCTCAAGCGGCGCCTTCATGCCAAGCTTGCGGTTAAGCATATGCCGGCCAACCTCGCCTAAGTCGTATCTCCTTATATCAAAGAATAACCTTTGAACGAGTGTGCTGGCAGATTCAGCGGTCGGAGGGTCACCGGGCCTTAATTTTCTATAGATGTCGAGCGCGGCTTCCTCTTTGGTTTTATTATTATCTTTCTTTATCGTATTTAAAATTTCGGGATATGATTTTCTTAATACTTCCACATACCGGATACCCGCGTCCCAGATCTTATCAACAAGTTCTTCGGCAATCGACTGGTTCTTCTCCGCTATTATTACATCGGCCTGTTTATCTACAACGTCCGAGGCGAGTGTGTGGCCGACCAGCTTTTCCAGCTGGGAATGCCTCGACAGCTCGTGTTTATCTATACCGCTAAAAGCTTTCGCTATTGCCTCATCATCAGAATATCCAAAAACCCGTAACAATGATGTCGCTAAAAATTTTCTGCGCCTGTCGATATAGACGTAAAGAACATCGTTTATATCTATTTCAAATTCTATCCACGCGCCGCGGTAAGGTATTATCCTGGCGGAGAACAGCTTCTTTCCGGTCAGGTGCATCTCTTCCTCAAAAGATATACCGGGCGAACGGTGAAGCTGGCTCACTACGACTCTCTCATCGCCGTTCACTATAAATGTGCCCGTATCGGTCATTAGCGGCAGATCGCCAAGATAGACTTCCTGCTCCTTGGTCTCTTTTTTAGACTTCAGCCTGAGCATAATCTTCAAAGGAGCCGCATACGACATTCCGCGCTTCTGGCATTCATAAATTGGGTATTTAGGCTTGCCTATACTATAACTCAAGTATTCAAGCTTATACTCTCCATCAGAATTTTCTATCGGAAATACTTCACGAAATGCAGATTCCAGGCCGATATTTTTGCGCTTTGTCTTCGCAACATCCGCCTGGAGAAATTCCTTATAAGAATCTAACTGAATATCCAGAAGATTGGGAAGGTCGTAACATTCCTCGATCTTCGCGTAGCTCTTTCTTTTTAGCATTTTTTCCTTATCTTTGACACTTTGACACGCTGATACCTGACACTATTTTTACTTTAACTCGATCTTCGCGCCAGCCGCTTCGAGCTGCTTCTTTATCTTATCCGCTTCGTCTTTCGTCGCGCCTTCTTTTATAGTCTTGGGTGCGCCGTCAACGAGATCCTTCGCCTCTTTTAGTCCGAGGGTCGTAATTGTTCTAAGCTCTTTGATAACGCCGATCTTATTCGCTCCGGCAGCCGCCAACACGACTGTGAATGTAGACTTCTCTTCAGCAGCTGCAGCCGCTCCGGCACCCGCTCCAGCACCGGCTCCGGCAGCCGCAACAGCGACAGGTGCTGCCGCTACCACTCCGAACTTATCTTCAAGCGCCTTAACAAGGTCAGCAAGCTCAAGGACTGTCATGACCTCTATTGTGTCCATAACGTCCTTCATCTTCTTCGTCAGTTCTTTCTTTTCCGTTTCCATTTGTTTCTCCTCTCCTTCTATTTTTTTATTGCGCTGCTTGTGCTGTTTGAGTCTGCGGCGCAGCTTTTTCCTTGCTTGTCTTTACCGCATCCACTACGTATACAAATTTTCTTATTATTCCGCCTAATACCATCACAAAACCTGTTATAGGAGCCTTTATTCCGCCTACCACCCTGGCAAGCAGCACTTCTTTGGACGGCAGAGCGGCCATCTCTTTTATCTTATCAACACCTATCAATTTCCCATCTATGTAAGCGCCTTTTATCTGGAATTTCTCGTGTGTTTTCGCGAAATTTACCAACGCTTTTGTGGTAGCCAAATAATCTTCGCCGCTTAACGATACTCCTACGCCACCGCCGACCATAGGTTTCGCGTCTTCTATCTTCAGCTGGTCAAGCACAACATTTAATATGGAATTCTTTACGACAAAGTAGGTGGAGCTGCACGGCCTTAAAGACTTTCTTACGTTTTCTAAGTCCGAGACCGATGAACCCATATAGTTGGTTATAAAAAAGTTTGGACGCTCCTTAATATCAGAAAGAAGCTCTTTCACCATTCGTTCTTTTGTAAGTTTACCGTATCCCTGTTTTGCCATTTTTATCTAAACTCCGTTAAGTCCAGTTTTATGCCGGGGCCCATCGTTGACGATAAGTAAAGGCTCTTAACATGCTGGCCCTTTAACCCGGATGGATTTGAATGCATTATCGCGTCTATCAATGTATGCGCATTGGTATAAAGCGCTTCCTCTGTAAATGACAGCTTGCCTACCGGAGCATGAACACCGGCCTGCTTATCCATCTTAAACTCTATCTTTCCTGCCTTTACCTCTTTTATTGTTTTTGCCGTATCCTGGGTGACAGTGCCGGACTTCGGATTGGGCATAAGCCCGCGAGGCCCGAGCACCTTTCCCAGTTTCGCTATATCTTTCATCATATCGGGCGTCGCTATTGCCACATCGAAATCCAGCCATCCACCCTGAATTTTAGCCGCTAATTCTTCCGCTCCGACAGCGTCAGCGCCTGCTGCCTTCGCCCTGTTCTCTTCCTCCCCCTTACAAAATACGATTACTCTTACCTTTTTGCCGGTGCCATGAGGAAGCGCCACGGTTCCTCGTATTGAAGCCGAGGCCGCGTTCTTCGGATCCACGCTAAGCTTGGCTGATATCTCAAGCGTCTCATCAAGCTTCATCTTAGGTGATTTTTTAATAATAGCTATCGCCTCTTTAAGGCCGTATGTTTTAGCCTTATCGAACGACGCATTGATTATCTTCATTCTTTTAGAAATTTTTGGCATTTATCCCTCTACGTCTATACCCATACTGCGCGCGGTACCCTTTATAATGCTTATCGCCTTATCCATACTCGGCGCGTTCAAATCTTTCATCTTAAGAGTGGCTATCTCTTTGATCTGATCTATCGTGACCTTGCCTACCTTCTCTTTATTAGGAGTGCCGCTTGCCTTTGCCACGCCGCACGCTCTTTTTAATAATACTGAACACGGGGGGCTCTTTATAATAAAGGTAAAGGTCCTGTCTTCATAAGCTGTAATAACTACAGGAAGCGTCAACCCTTCCTGGTTCTGCGTCTTGGCGTTAAACTGCTTGCAAAATTCCATTATATTAAGGCCATGCTGGCCTAAAGCCGGTCCTATTGGCGGCGCGGGATTCGCGCTTCCAGCCGGACAGTATAATTTAATAGTCGTTTTGATTTTCTTTGCCATAATTTAAATCTTCTCCACTTGCCACATTTCCAATTCAACCGGTGTCGCCCTGCCGAATATCGATATCATTACCTTAATCTTGCCTTTGCCCGCGTTAGCTTCTTCTATTGTTCCGTTAAAATTCATGAACGGGCCTTCCACTACACGTACCGCCTCGCCCTTTTCAAACATCACCTTGGGCGTCGGTTTCTCTTTCGCGTCCTTGGCCTGGCGCAGTATCGTATCTATCTCATCGCCCTTTAATGGTATCGGCCGCGCTCCCGCGCCCACAAAACCCGTAACTCCCGTTATGCTCTTTATCATGTACCAGGTGTCATCGGTCAAGTCCATCTCTATTAAGATGTATCCGGGAAAAAATTTTCTCTGCGATATCTTTTTCTTGCCGGACTTTATTTCAGAGACCTGCTCTATAGGAACGAGTACCTGAGATATTTTTTCACCTGCCAAGCCGGCCTTTATCTTTGCCTCTAAGGACGTCTTGATTCTGTCTTCGTATCCCGTCTGCGTGTGTATAACGTACCATTGCTTCGCCATTTAGACTCTCGACATTATTACATTTATTATTGTTGATAGAACCACGTCACATATGCCTATAAATATAGAAAGTATTGCCAGAGAGACCAGCACAACAATGGTAGAGCCGATAAGCTCCTCCCGCGTGGACCAGGATACCTTGCCCATCTCAAGCTTCACTTCACCCAAAAAATTGACAAACTTATTAGCCATAGCAATTACCAAATATTGCCTGTTTTTGCTTCCAACCCCTCTTACCTATATATATTGATTGTGCATCAATAAGGTAGCAGGTGGCAGGAGCGGGAGGAATCGAACCCCCAGTCACGGTTTTGGAGACCGTTGGTTTACCGTTAACCGACGCTCCTAATACCTTTGACTCCCGCCCAACAGCAGGATCTCTAAACTCCTATTTCATCTCCTTGTGCTGCGTGTGCTTCCTACAAAACTTGCAAAACTTGCTTCTTTCGAGCTTATCCGGATTCTGTTTCTTATTCTTCGTAGAATAGTAATTCCTATTCTTACATGCTGTGCATTCAAATGTGATAGGCTCTTGTGCCATTGTTTACTCTATTATTTCCGTTACAACTCCTGCGCCGACTGTGTGTCCGCCTTCTCTTATGGCGAACCTCAGCTCTTTTTCCATGGCTATGGGAGTAATTAATACTACTTCTACCGCGACGTTATCTCCGGGC